>NZ_SZWV01000053.1:119508-128307 GCF_005280945.1 Citrobacter sp. wls718 | reverse complement strand
CGGTGTTTCAGGGGGCTACATCAAATCTATTCTGGCGGTTGCCTGTGTGGTTCGGTACGCTTTACCGCAACGAATCCCAACAACTCACATTCCTGCTCCTGTGATATTTGCCGCAGACATACGGGTGCGCCCACCGTAGTGTGGATTGAATTTAACGCTGAAAACGTAGAATGGACGGGCATTGCGGGTCAACCTGCTACCTGGCGATCATCAGAAATATCCAGCCGAGCCTTTTGCCCACAGTGTGGTAGTTCCGTGGGCGCCATCGATGACGCCCCGATTATTGCCCTGTTAGCCGGGGGATTTGACGATCCCGATGATGAGAATCTGGCGCCACAGTTTCACTCTTTTTCCGATATGATGCCGGTATGGTGGCAAAAAGGACATGGCGAAAATTGATTCGGTTATGTCAGTTGATAGTGCTTATCGGGCATATGTTTAGCAGGTACAGTCGTTTCATCGTTCATTTGCAGCAAATCAATTTCAATCGCATTACAAATCGCATCCAGCGGCAAGTCGTTATTTTCCGTGCCGAACGGGTCTTCAAGCTCTTCTGCCAACGTGTCGAGAGAAATGAACGTATATGAAATCAGCACGGAAATGAACGGCGTCATATAGTGCAGATCGACCACCAATGCGAATGGCAGCATGATACAAAACAGATAGACCGTGCGATGCAGGATCAAGGTATAGGCAAATGGCACCGGTGTATTAGCAATCCGCTCACAACCTGCAAGTACCGCCGACATATCATTTAATCTATTGTTTAAACTGTGAAATAATATGTCAGATAGCTCGCCATTACGCCTGCGTACGGCTAACCACTCCCCCATCAACAGCAGAATACGGTTGGCCGGTGATTGGCAGGCAAAGACAGTTTGCAAATCTGAGGCACTGAGATATTTCGCTAATGGTTCCGCCTGCGGGTTACGACGCAGGGTCATGCGTAAACAGTGGGCAAAGGCGATTTGCAGACGTACAAACTGCCCCAGCTCGACGTCGTCCGGTAATGTGTTTTTTACCTCACGCAGTAGCGAACGGGAGGCAATCATTAATTGTCCCCACAGGTGTCGAGCTTCAACGTAGCGCGAGTAACAGGCATTGTTGCGAAAGCCTAAAAAGATAGCAATGGCGACGCCCAGGATGCTGAATGGCGCCAGGGTAAATTTGATACCCAGCATCGTATACCATGGCAGCATGATGATAACGGCAATGGAAAGCAGAAAATTCAGCAGCAGGCGCGAGAAAATCTTCGATAACACTGAACCATGCCAGACGAATATCAGACGCAGCCAGTGTTGTTGAGGTCGAACAATCATAGTTATCTTCGGAAAATGTGAAAGCCGCGCCATTAAACGTGATCGCGATCAATGTTGCAAGCACCTCACCGCACTAAATCCCGCCTTTTACCTGCCTGAACAAATGAGGCGCTACAGTCTCAGACGGTAACTGTATTTAAGAAACACACTGTATGTTGTAACTAATAAACGGGTATAAAAAACCCGGCCTAAACCGGGTAATTATGTGACTATTTTAGCACAGTGGCTTCACGGCTTCGCGCATACCGTTGGACAGAATGGCGTCCAGATCGGCAGAAACCTGTTCAACCAGACCGGGAACCTGCGTCAGATCCTGCTCCCAGTGCTCGTTGACCGCCAGTACCGAG
This sequence comes from Citrobacter sp. wls718, assembly GCF_005280945.1. Lineage (NCBI taxonomy): Bacteria > Pseudomonadati > Pseudomonadota > Gammaproteobacteria > Enterobacterales > Enterobacteriaceae > Citrobacter > Citrobacter sp. wls718. The sequence continues at coordinate 126,641 of NZ_SZWV01000053.1, read as the reverse complement.
TGGACCAACGCTTGCGTGCTTATTTGACGATCGTGGTGCTGACTCCATAGCAGCTGGAAGCGCTCAATCCAGTGGGCATCATCCTGAACAGGATAAGACTCACCGTTACGCTCGCCACGATAGAAAGCAATCAACGCCGCCAGCGCAAACGTCAGACGCGCCGGCAATTGACCATTGGCCTGCTGCCCTGCCAGCAACTGCGGCAAAATACGAGTGCGGAATTTGGTCATTCCGTTCAGGGCAATCGACAACAGCTGATGCTTGATGTACGGGTTGCAGAAACGTCCGGTCACCGCGCTGGCGAATGATGCCAGCTCATCACGTGGTAAATCGAGCACCGGAATGATCTCTTCGTAAATGGCTTTTTCGACAAAAGCGCAAATCTCTGCGTCATTCATCGCCTCACCCACCGTGTCTAGCCCTGCCTGGTAGGCTACCGGTACCAGCGCGGTGTGCGCACCGTTAAGGATGGCAACTTTACGCTCTTTGTACGGCTTAATATCATCAACAATCAGTACATTCAGCGGATATTTGTCCAGACGCAGTTCAGTCGCTAATGACTTCGGCCCCTGAATCACAAACAGGTAGAAGTGCTCTGCAGTATCGAGGAATGCATCGTGATAACCCAGCTCGGCTTCCAGCGTGGCCACTTCGTCACGAGGGTAACCGGTAACGATGCGGTCCACCAGCGTAGAACAAAATGCGTTAGCCGCGTCCAGCCACTGCACGAACGCGTCCGGCAACGCCCACTCCTGCGCATAACGCAGCACCAGTTCACGCAGCGCATCGCCGTTGTAATCAATCAGTTCGCAAGGAATGATTATCCAGCCTTTATCCAGCGCGCCGTCAAAATGGCTGTAACGCTCAAACAGCAGGCGGGTCAACTTGGCCGAATAGCTTACCGCAGGCGCATCGTCTAACTTGTCGCCCGCGTGATAACTGATCCCGGCTTCCGTTGTATTGGAGAAAACAAAACGCATATCAGGGTTATGCGCTAGTTTCAGGAACTCATCGTATTCGCTATAGACGCTGATTTCACGGTTAACCGAGCGAATTAAACGCGCGTCGCTGACGGCCTCGCCCTTTTCATTCAGACCACGAATGATGGTGGTATAGAGACCATCCTGCGTGCTCAGTGATGGCGGAAATGTACTTTCGATAGGACGAACAATGACCACACCAGAATTCAGATCGGTATGTTCATTCAGTAAATCAACTTGCCAGTCAACAAAGGCGCGCAGGAAGTTTCCTTCACCAAACTGAATGATACGTTCAGGATAGTGAGCACCGGGAAAATCGCGACGATTTAGTGTTTGCACAATGGGTTCCCTTTTTGATTAGTCATACAACCTGATTGAATTGGTCCAATAGGTTAGCAAACTTTAATACCTTGAAACCCTGTTTTGATCAATCCCTGGTAACAAATTACAATGATTTATAGAAAAGTGTGGTGCCCGTCAGCGTTCCATCCGGCATTTGGGCGTAGTTGGGGATCATGCCCGCGTTTTGCCAGCCGCAATTGTGGTAGAACAACTCCGCAGCGCTACCGGTGGCCGTGTCGAGCACCAGCGTAGTTTTATGCTGTTGACGCGCACACGTTTCCAGCGCGTTCATCAATTCCCGGGCGATACCCGTTCGTCGTGCAGACGGATGCACCAGTAATTTGGCGACGTCGGCACGATGCGGTTGGTTTTCAGGTTGATCGACAATAAGCTGGACGGTTCCCACCAGGATACCCTGCGTGTTTTCAGCCGCCAGCACAATTCTCTCGCCACAGGCAACGCTTTGCGCAACGCCCGTCCAGAATGGCAGTGACTTATCGCGATTGAAGGGGTGTATAAAACTTACAGATGCACCGTCATTCACGCACTGTTCAAAAACGTCACAAAGCTCGTCGATTCTCGACACAATCTGTTGTGCGCTCAGCACGATGCAGGGGGTACCAGTGGCCATTTTTTTCTCCTCAGATAGTCCCCATGATAGTGCGTTTAACTTTTTCGCAACACAAGGGGTCTTATCATAGGATTATGTTATCTATGGCTGGTTCATTTGCCGCACTAACCAGTGATAAATTACCGTGACAACGTAACGCTGCTGTTCTGCACTTAGCGCCAGCCCTTGAGGAATATCATGCCATTTTGCCAGGCAGCCGCGACAGCAGGTTGCCGTCGCATGCTGGGCAATAAATACCGGATGCCCGCGCATCGGCGTCTGCTTACCGTCGTTGGCCGGGAATGCAGGCGCCAGGCGTTTGGCAATAAAATCGGCGGCATGTTGCTCAATCACCGGCGCGCCTTTCTCCATACAATAGCGTCGTTCTTTGTCACCAAGGCGAAACCGTGAACGAAAGGTCGATTTCGCCAGTCGGGAAAACAGCGGTTCGAGCGAGTTCATCAGTAAACCGAACGCCCCATCTGTTGGGTTAACTGTTCCAGCACCGCAATACCTGCCAGTGAATTCCCTGCCGGATCCAGTTCCGGGCTCCAGACCGCTATCGCCATTTCATGCGGCACGATCGCTACGATACCACCACCCACCCCGGATTTTGCCGGCAGCCCCACTCGCCACGCAAATTCACCGGCGTTCTGGTACATACCACTGGTCGCCATCAGCGCATTAATTTGTCGGGCCTGCATCGGCGTGACCACCGGTTCATTGAGATGAAAGGCATGCCCCTGATTAGCCAGAAAGACAAAGGTACGCGCCAGCTCCACGCAGCTCATTTTCAGCGCACAGTAGTGGAAATAGTTTTGCAGAACGGTGGCAACATCATGTTGAAAATTGCCAAAGGATTTCATCAGCCAGGCAATGGCCGCATTACGTGCCGAATACTCAAACTCAGAGCGGGCAACTGTCGCATCATAGGCGATATCCGGCACACCGCTTAGCGCCCGTACGACTTCGAGCATGCGTTGACGTGGCGCACTCAGACGCCCCTGCAGCATGTCGCAAACCACTAGCGCCCCGGCATTAATAAACGGGTTGCGCGGTATTCCTTGCTCCATTTCCAGCTGTACCAGAGAGTTAAACGGATGTCCTGACGGATCTTTGCCTACTCGCTGCCAGATCTCATCTTCCTGATAATGACGCATCGCCACCACCAGACTGAGCACCTTCGAGATCGACTGAATTGAAAAACGTTCTTGCGCATCGCCCGCCTGATAGTGCTGACCATCAACGGTACAAATGGCAATACCCAGTTTGGAACCATCAACGGAGGCTAATGCGGGGATGTAGTCAGCGACCTTCCCCTGACCAATCAGCGGGCGAACCTGCTGCACAATGGTTTCTAAGATTGAATTGTCCATGGCCCTGGCCACAACATGCTCCTTGCTCGCAGGTCTGAAAGGCCTGCGAGTATAACAGAGCTGAATGCACCGCGTCAGGATGCAGATGATATGCGTGGACGGGTGTCCCGTGTGGAGACACCCTGAAGATTAGATACGGTTTTTCCAGACGGTCTGCACGTTACAAAACTCATGCAGGCCAAAGTGCGAAAGCTCCCGACCAAAGCCGCTTTTCTTCACCCCGCCAAACGCAACGCGGGCATCACTGGCACTATAACCATTGATAAATACCCCGCCACATTCCAGGCGCGCAGCCATATTCTGCGCCAGCGTCTCATCTGCGGTGAAAATCGTTGCCGACAAGCCAAAATCACTCTCATTCGCCAGTACTAACGCATGCTCTGCGTTCTTCGCAACGGTAATTGCTGCTACCGGGCCGAACAATTCCTGGCGGAAAGCGGTCATCTCAGGTGTCACGTCACCAAGAACCGTGATGGCATAGTAGTTACCTTTTCCGGCAATTTTTTCGCCACCGAGTAACAACGTCGCCCCTTGAGCCAGCGAAGCCTCAACCTGCTGATGCAGTTCATCACGCAGATCAATGCGTGCCATTGGGCCGAGATCGTTTTCCTCATTCAGAGGATCGCCCATTTTTAGCGCACTGGCCGCCGCCACAAAACGCTGAGTAAATTCTGCCGCAATCCCTTCCTCAACAATAAAACGTTTCGCTGCCGCACAAACCTGCCCGGTATTCTGATAACGACCGGCGACTGCCGCCTTCACGGCCAGATCGAGGTCAGCATCGTTAAGGACAATGAACGGATCGGATCCACCCAGTTCAAGCACGCATTTCTTCAGCGCCGCCCCCGCCTGAGCACCAATTGCCGCCCCGGCTCGCACACTTCCCGTTACCGTAACGGCGGCAATACGCGGATCATTGATCATCTGGCTAACGCCCGAGTTATCGGCATTCACCCAGCCATATACCCCCTGCGGGATACCGGCATCAGCAAACGCCTGCGCAATAATACCGGCACACCCGGTTACATTCGGTGCGTGCTTTAACAGGTAACCATTCCCGGCCAGTAAAATAGGCACGGCACCGCGCATGACCTGCCACAGCGGGAAGTTCCATGGCATAACGGCCAGAATAGTGCCCAGAGGACGATATTCGATCACCGCCTGGTTATTCTCCACCTGTGTTGGTTCAGGATTAAGCATCAAAGGTCCATGCTCTGCATACCAGTCACACAGCGCCGCGGATTTCGCCACTTCTGCACGAGCCTGTTTTATCGGTTTCCCCATTTCCCGTGAGATACACTGCGCCATCTCTTCCGCACGCTGGCGCAGAGCGTGCCCAACCTTGCGCAGCATCTGCGCCCGATGCGCCACGGTGGTGTGTTTCCATTCATTAAATCCACTGGCGGCCAGATCAAGCGCATGGGCAATCTCATCCCGACTAGCCCACGGCATCGCCGTTAACCTTTCGCCGTTCACAGGATTGACGGAAATCGCATGTGTTGCTGATGTGATGGTCATAGCTGTCTCTCTTTTTGCAGGGTATGGTCATATCATGAGCGTATTTACTCTTTCTGAAAAATGAATAATATTAACTACACCATTCACGAACAGAGAAAAATAATGGATCTGACGCAACTGGAAATGTTCAATGCGGTGGCGGAAACCGGCAGCATTACGCAGGCCGCCGCGAAGGTACATCGTGTGCCGTCCAATCTCACCACGCGTATTCGCCAGCTTGAAGCCGACCTTGGCGTCGATCTGTTTATTCGTGAAAACCAGCGCCTGCGACTTTCCCCGTCCGGGCACAATTTTTTGCGCTATAGCCAGCGGATCCTTGCCCTGGTAGAGGAAGCACGCATGGTCGTTGCTGGCGATGAGCCGCAGGGACTGTTCTCTCTCGGTTCGCTGGAAAGCACCGCTGCCGTACGCATTCCCGCGACGCTGGCTGAATATAATCGACGCTACCCTAAAATCCAGTTTGCGTTGGCTACAGGGCCTTCAGGCACCATGCTGGACGGTGTACTGGAGGGGACGCTGAGCGCCGCCTTTGTCGATGGCCCGATCACCCACCCGGGACTGGAAGGCATGCCGGTCTACCTTGAGGAGATGATGATCGTTACCCCTCACGGACACGCCCCCATACAGCGGGCCAGCGACGTTAACGGCTGCAGTATTTATGCCTTTCGCGCGAACTGCTCTTACCGCCGCCATTTTGAAAGCTGGTTTCACGCCGATCGCGCAATGCCGGGCACCATCCATGAAATGGAGTCGTATCACGGCATGCTCGCCTGCGTGATTGCCGGGGCGGGAATTGCGCTGATTCCGCGATCGATGCTGGAAAGTATGCCGGGACACCATCAAGTTAACGCCTGGCCGTTGAGTGAAAACTGGCGTTGGCTCAATACATGGCTGGTCTGGCGTCGGGGAGCGATGACGCGACAGCTGGAAGCATTTATTGAGGTGTTGAACCCCCAACTGGCGCAGAATGCAGATTAGCTGACGCCGGGTGACGCAAGCTCACCCGGCCCTCCTTTCCAGGTATCAGGCATAAAATGTGATTTGAATCACGAAATGATTGTATTTTCACCAGTAACCGTTTTAAGATCGTGACCTCACCTTTTCGCAGCTAATCCAATTTATTTGATATGACAACACACACTGTTTCCCGCAAGGTCGCGTGGCTACGGGTCGTTACGCTGGCTATTGCCGCTTTTATTTTCAATACCACGGAGTTTGTTCCCGTCGGTTTGCTCTCCGACATCGCGCAAAGCTTTAATATGCAAACAGCGCAGGTCGGGATCATGCTGACCATCTATGCCTGGGTCGTTGCCCTGATGTCACTGCCGTTTATGCTGCTTACCAGTCAGGTGGAGCGACGCAAACTTCTGATTTGCCTTTTCGCGCTGTTTATCGCCAGTCATGTGCTCTCTTTCCTGGCATGGAACTTTACCGTGCTGGTCATTAGCCGTATTGGTATTGCCTTCGCACACGCCATTTTCTGGTCGATTACCGCGTCATTAGCGATTCGCATGGCACCCGCCGGCAAACGTGCGCAGGCGTTGAGCCTGATTGCTACCGGGACCGCGCTGGCGATGGTGCTGGGGCTGCCTATTGGCCGTATCGTCGGCCAGTATTTTGGCTGGCGCACAACCTTCTTCGCTATCGGCGTCGCCGCATTAGTCACCTTGCTCTGTCTGATTAAACTGCTGCCAAAACTACCCAGTGAGCATTCAGGCTCGCTAAAAAGCCTGCCGCTGCTGTTTCGCCGCCCGGCGCTGATGAGCATTTATTTACTGACGGTCATTGTAGTCACCGCGCACTACACGGCTTACAGCTATATAGAACCCTTTGTTCAGACCGTTGCCGGACTGAGTGCCAATTTTGCGACCGTGTTGTTACTGGTTCTGGGTGCGGCGGGCATTATCGGCAGCCTCATCTTTGGCAAGCTGGGTAATCAGCATGCATCCGGGCTGATAAGTGCGGCTATCGCGTTACTGACGGTGTGCCTGGTGCTGCTATTACCAGCCGCTGACAGCGAGATGCACCTCGCCATACTGAGTATTTTCTGGGGTGTGGCCATTATGGTGATAGGTCTGGGGATGCAGGTGAAAGTGCTTGCGCTGGCACCCGATGCCACCGACGTCGCCATGGCGCTGTTTTCCGGGATCTTTAATCTGGGTATCGGCGCGGGCGCACTGGTGGGAAATCAGGTCAGTTTGCACTGGTCGATGTCCACAATCGGTTACATCGGTGCGATACCCGCACTGGCTGCGCTGATATGGTCCGTGATTATCTTTCGCAAGTGGCCGGTCGCGCTGGAAGAAC
>NZ_SZWV01000053.1:66244-119462 GCF_005280945.1 Citrobacter sp. wls718 | reverse complement strand
GGGTCCGGTAGACTATACCGGACCCTTTTTTTAAGCGTAGGTTTTATGCGTAGGTTTTGATAATTTCCAGTACGCCATTAATAATAAACTGCACGCCCATACACACCAGCAAAAAGCCCATCAGACGGGAAATCGCTTCAATGCCCCCTTTGCCGACCAGACGCATAATTCCGCCTGAACTGCGCAGGCAGCCCCACAGAATGACCCCGATCACCGCAAAAATGATCGGTGGAGCGACCATAATAACCCAGTCCGGAAACTCAGAGCCTTGACGTACGGTCGAGGCCGAACTGATGATCATCGCAATGGTACCCGGACCGGCAGTACTGGGCATTGCCAGCGGCACGAAGGCAATATTGGCCGTCGGTTCGTCTACAAGTTCTTCTGACTTACTTCTCGCTTCCGGAGAGTCGTGCGCCTTCTGCTGCGGGAACAGCATCCGAAAGCCGATAAACGCAACGATTAACCCACCCGCAATACGCAATCCGGGAATCGAAATCCCGAAGGTATTCATCACCACCTGCCCGGCATAGTACGCCACCATCATGATGGCAAACACGTAGACAGACGCCATTAATGACTGACGGTTACGCTCTGCGCTGTTCATATTGCCGGCAAGGCCGAGGAACAACGCCACGGTGGTTAACGGGTTCGCCAACGGTAACAGGACAACCAGTCCCAGACCTATGGCCTTAAACAAATCCATCATAATTCATCTTTCCTGTGCGTTAATCGTCAACGGCAAGTATACGGTGAAAACACCCGTTTAAGCCATTTTCGCGATGTAAGGATTCATTTTTCTCCTCTACGCATAAGCCTGTGAAATCAAAATATTGAAACGAACGTACGGTTAGCCAGGTGCTGACGTTTTAGCAAAACGTGGCATTTGCCGACCCATTCATTTGACTTATATTTGCCTAAGCAATAATATCAGCCGTGACTAACTACTTGCCAGGGCAACCATTGTGAAAAACACCAGTGATCTGTTCAACGAAATCATCCCACTGGGCCGTTTGATCTATATGGTTAATCAGAAAAAAGATCGTTTGCTAAACGACTACCTGTCACCGCTGGATATCACGGCATCGCAGTTTAAGGTGCTTTGCTCCATCCGCTGCGCGGTGTGCATCACCCCTGTTGAATTGAAAAAAGTGCTGTCTGTCGATCTTGGTGCGCTGACGCGTATGCTCGACAGACTGGCCTGTAAAGGCTGGATTGAAAGACTTCCTAATCCACATGACAAACGCGGCGTGCTGGTGAAACTCACCGAGCATGGCGCGACAATTTGTGAGCAGTGCCATCAATTAGTCGGGCAAGACCTGCACCAGGAACTAACAAAAAACTTAACGGCGGACGAAGTGGCAACACTTGAGCATTTGCTTAAGAAAATCCTGCCGTAAACAGAAAGAGGTATGACGATGTCCAGACGCAATACTGACACAATCACTATTCATAGCATTTTGGACTGGATCGAGAATAACCTTGAATCACCGCTGTCACTGGAAAAGGTGTCAGAGCGTTCAGGTTACTCCAAATGGCACCTGCAACGGATGTTTAAAAAAGAAACCGGCCATTCATTAGGTCAATACATCCGCAGCCGCAAAATGACTGAAATAGCGCAAAAATTAAAAGAAAGTAACGAACCGATCCTCTACCTGGCGGAGCGTTATGGCTTTGAGTCTCAGCAGACGCTGACCCGGACCTTCAAAAACTATTTTGATGTGCCACCCCATAAGTACCGTATGACAAATATGCACGGCGAATCCCGGTATTTGCATCCGCTGAATCAATGTAACTGCTAATCGCCTGATAAAGACGTAACCGAGGAAATCATGAAACTTCTGTCATCTGCAATGCTGGCCCTGCTGCTTATTGTTTCGGGCCAGAGCATGGCGGAACAAACCGCGCAGCCCATAACACCCAATAATCGCGACGCAATAATTATGCCTCCTACGCAGGAGCAGTCCCCGTTTGATTTTAATCATATGGGTGCCGGCAGCGACAAGTCCGACGAACTGGGTGTGCCTTATTACAACATGCGCAGTTTATAAGTCATGATGCCCCGCCACGGCGGGGCTACTGTTATCCCCTCGCCTGAGCGGTCCTGCGCAAACGAAAACCAAACACGTTGATGTACAGCCCCGCCATAATCAACAGCGCGCCGATAAGTTGCAGCCCACTTAGCGTTTCATCCAGTAACACTGCCGCACTCGCCAGCCCAACCACTGGCACGAGTAAAGACAGCGGGGCCACGCGCCAGGTCTCATAGCGTCCCAGCAACGTACCCCATATGCCGTATCCCACAATCGTCGCCACAAATGCCAGATAGACCAGTGAGAGAATAGTCGTCATATCAATAGCAATAAGGCTGTGTACGATGAGACCTGGGCCATCAAGGACGAGCGATGCCAGAAAGAACGGTAAAATAGGGATCAAGGCACTCCACACCACCAGCGACATCACTGGCGGGCGGGATTCATGTTGCATAATTTTCTTGTTGAAGATATTGCCGCAGGCCCAACTCAGCGCTGCCGCCAGCGTCAGCATAAAGCCGAGTATCGTCACGTGCTGTCCATTCAGGCTGGCTTCGATCAACACCAGCACGCCAAACACTGCCAGCGCGATGCCGACCCGTTGCTTGCCCTGTAAACGCTCACCAAAAGCGAATGCGCCCAGCACAATGGTGAAAAATGCCTGCGCCTGCAATACCAGTGACGCCAGTCCAGCGGGCATGCCAAATTTTATGGCGCTGAACAGAAACGCGAACTGGCCAAAGCTGATGGTCAGGCCATAACCGAGCAGCAATGAGAGAGGGATTTTCGGGCGGGCAACAAAGAAAATAGCCGGAAATGCCACCAGTAGGAAACGTAGCCCTGCCAGCATCAGCGGCGGCATATTGTGCAGGCCCACTTTGATGACGACAAAATTTAGCCCCCATACCACCACGACCAGTAGTGCTAACAACCCGTCTTTACGTGACATTCACCCGCCCCTGAAATTATTAAATTTTTGTAAACAAGTTAAAGTAGCGGAAATCGTTGCCGGGTAACAGATCATTAATACAGGTAGGTATAACTGGGCATTTTCAGACAACTTTTTGAGTGTACATCACACTTTTGCCGTGCTATTTCTGTCTGAAATTTAATAAAAACATAACAACATGCATTGTCGGGCAAGAAAATGAATACCACTCTGAGAAGATCCACCCTCGCTTTACTCGCCTCCTCACTATTACTGACGATTGGGCGGGGTGCCACGCTCCCGTTTATGACCATCTATCTCAACCGACAGTACGGCCTGAGCGTCGATCTGATTGGTTACGCCATGACGGTCGCCCTGACTATTGGCGTTATCTTCAGCCTGGGCTTCGGTATTCTGGCCGATAAGTTCGATAAAAAACGCTATATGCTGCTGGCGATTACCGGTTTTGCATCTGGCTTTATCGCGATCCCTCTGGTGCATAATGTTATCGTAGTGGTGTTGCTTTTTGCCCTGATCAACTGCGCCTACTCCGTCTTTGCCACCGTGCTGAAAGCCTGGTTTGCCGATAACCTCTCTGCCACCAACAAGACCAAAATTTTCTCACTTAACTATACAGTACTCAACATTGGCTGGACCGTGGGTCCGCCGCTCGGCACGCTGCTGGTGATGCAAAGTATCAACCTGCCGTTCTGGCTGGCAGCGCTTTGCTCAGCCTTCCCGTTGGTATTTATCCAGACGTGGGTGAAACGTTCAGAAGTGCCATCCGAGGGACTGAACGTATCCGTCTGGTCCCCCTCGGTACTGCTGCGCGATAAAGCGTTATGCTGGTTTACCCTGTCAGCGTTTTTGGCCTCGTTTGTGGGCGGCGCATTTGCGTCCTGTATTTCTCAGTACGTGATGGTGGTTGCTGACGGTGATTTCGCAGAAAAAGTGGTGGCCGTGGTCCTGCCCGTCAACGCGGCAATGGTGGTTACATTGCAATATGTCGTCGGGCGCCGTCTTTCCAGCGCCAACATCCGCCCGTTAATGGCCGGCGGAACATTATTCTTTGTGCTGGGATTAGTGGGTTTTATTTTTTCCGGCAACAGTCTGCTAATGTGGGGCATTTCTGCAGCGTTTTTTACCATCGGCGAAATCATTTACGCACCGGGCGAATATATGCTTATCGACAACATTGCCCCCGCGGGGATGAAAGCGAGCTATTTCTCCGCCCAGTCACTGGGCTGGCTTGGCGCGGCATTTAACCCGTTAGTCAGCGGCGTTATTCTGACGACCCTGCCGTCATGGTCGCTGTTTGTGGTGCTGATGATTGCCATCATTCTGGCCTGGGCGCTGATGCTAAAAGGCATGCGAGCTAAACCCTGGGGCCAGCCTGTAGTCTGTTAATTTCTCTGGCGACAGAGCATGTGCTGCCCTGTCGTTTTTTCAGAAAACCCCGATATATTTTCCCTGCTCCGCATATTTTGACATCCTTATTTATTTTTCTCTGCCAATAACGCGATAACTTTACTATTCAGACGAAATAATCCCCCTGGTTCAATCTTTGTTTAAGATTAAATTGCTAGTATAGTCCTTAACGAGGTGAAATTAAGGTAAGAGAGGAAACTCACAAATAAAGGAGCATAAACAATGCTGGGTAATATGAATGTTTTTATGGCCGTTCTGGGAATTATTTTATTTTCTGGTTTTCTGGCCGCCTACTTTAGCCACAGATGGGATGATTGATGAACGACGATAGTCCTGCACCGAACCGGCCCCTTGTAGCATCACTGCTCAAGGGGCCATTTTTTTGTCCTGAATGCCGACTACCTGAACGACAGGTAAAAAAAACCGCCGGATAAACCAGCGGTAAATGCTTGCATGGATAGATTTGTGTTTTGCTTTATACGCTATCAGGCAATTCCCTGCACAGATAGCGAATAGTCACCCAACATAGCATCGACAACCCCAATGAACGTTAAACGAAACCAAATCATCTCAACAAGACTCATTGTTCAGACCAGCGTCGTTATCCGCTCTTTGGCACCCACCCGTGTGATCTGCTCATGTTCATCCATAAACATGCAGCGATTCCTGCCAGTCTGCTTCCCTTCATACATGGCTCGGTCAGCACGCCCGAGAGCCGTGTCCAGCGTTTCGCCCTGACGAACTCGTGTGATCCCGGCCGTTACCGTAATATCAATCTCCCCCTGCGGGTAAGGGATCTTTTTTTGTTCAATGAGATGACACAGGCGCAAGCCCGCGAGAGATGCCTGCTCATCCGTTTTTGTTCTGATCAGAATGATGAACTCTTCGCCACCGTAGCGATACGCGATCTCATCATAACGAGTCCATGACAATAAATTTGATGCCAGATTGCGCAGTACGACGTCACCAACCAGATGGCCGTAGGTATCATTGACGTATTTAAAACGGTCGATATCCAGCAATAATAAATATAAATTAAGCGGTTGCGCGTCAAGTAACTGCTGGTCAAAAGACTCATCCAGCATTCTTCGACCAGGTAAACCGGTTAATACATCGATATTACTGCGGATAGTCAGTAAATGTATTTTATAATCCATCACCGCCGACGTAAAAGCCAGAAGCGCATCCTGAAAACTGTCGAAATGCCATGACTGACTGCGTTCTTCTACTATTACCGATAGCAAGTCCTTACCTAATAAATGCATTTTTTCATGGGCCGCATTTATCTTACTCAAATAACTATAATCTGCGTCATCCTTGACCAGACGCGGGGTAAGCCACTGTCCGAATTGACAGGCACAGTGCGAATTCTTACCTGAAATATCCGCCTGAGTGACATCAGATAACACCACGCAGTGAAACATTTTGACTAGCCATTTATAGTGCGCATCAATCGAGTGATTCAACTCCATCAAGATTGAATCTATTTCTGCCGTTTCTCTCATCATCACGAATCCTTTCCCTGTGTGAGTATTGCTGATAGACAATAGTTTAGCGGCTATAAAGAAAATTTATGTAAATTTATTAATAGTAATTAATATGCCGCAGTCTCGGCCACCGATAATACGGTCAGATTGTAAGCTGACCGTATTATCCCGGCTACTGTTCTAATCCCCGGTTGCGCAGCATTGCATTAATTCCTGGTTCACGCCCACGCCATGCGGGATACAGACCATGCAAATCAGCACTATTACCGCGCGAGAGGATTGCCTCACGAAAATACTGGCCGTTTTCACGGGTTAATCCACCGTTTTCGACAAACCACTGATAGCCATCGTCGGCCAACATTTGCGTCCATAAATAGGCGTAATATCCCGCGGCATAGCCACCACCAAAAATATGAGCAAAATAAGTGCTGCGATAACGCGGCGGCACAGCAGAAATATTCAGCCCTTCCGCAGTCAGCGCACACTGCTCAAACTCCGCTACTGACAATATCCTCTCGCCGTTTTCCAACGTGTGCCAGTGCATATCCAGTAATGCGGCACTGAGCAACTCGGTCATATCGTAGCCCTTGTTAAACAAGCTGGCCTGCTGCATCTTATCCTGCAGCGATTCTGGCATTCTTTCCCCGGTTTCAACATGGCGCGCGTAGCGGGCAAAGACCAGTGGATGACTCGCCCAGTGTTCATTAATTTGCGAAGGAAATTCAACGAAATCACGCGGGGTATTGGTTCCTGAGAGTGTGGCATAACGTTGACTGGCAAACAGGCCGTGCAGCGTGTGTCCAAACTCATGGAACAGCGTAATGACGTCATCCCACAGCAGCAAAGCGCGCTGACCCTGGGCAGGTTTTTGGTAGTTACAGACGTTGTAAATCACCGGTCTGGTTTCGTTAAGCATCGATTGCTCAACAAAATTCCCCATCCATGCGCCACCGCTTTTTGATTCCCGGGCAAAGAAATCACCGTAGAACAACGCCAGCCCCGTGCCGTCGTGGTCAAAAATTTCCCATACCCGTACATCCGGGTGATATACAGGGATGTCGAAACGATCGATAAACGTAATGCCATAGAGCTGGTTTGCCGTCCAGAACACACCATCGTTCAGCACCGTATCTAACGCAAAATAGGGTTTCAGCTGTGCCTCATCAAGAGCATATTTTTCACGGCGAACCTGTTCGGCATAATAGGCCCAGTCCCAGGCCTGCACGCTAAAATCGCCCTGCTCTTTATCTATGGCATTTTGGATTTCAGCCAGTTCATCATGGACTCTCCGACGCGCAGCCGGAACGATAGCGCGCATAAAAGTGAGCGCTGCTTCCGACGTTTTTGCCATTTGGTCGGCAATTTTCCACGCTGCATAATGAGCAAAACCAAGTAACTTCGCCTGCTGCATTCGGATTTCCGCCAGCCGCTGAACGATGGTGCGCGTATCGTTGGCATCATTATTTTCAGCCCGCGTCCATGCACGGGTAAACAGCGTCTCACGGGTCTGCCTGTCATGTAACGCGGCAAGCGCAGGCTGTTGTGTCGTGTTCAACAGCGGGATAACCCAATGGTCCTGAAGCCCTTTCTCCCTGGCAATTGCAGCCGCCATGGCTTTCTCTTCCGGGCTTAATCCATCCAGTTGATGGACATTATCCACCACCAGGGCACCTGATTTATTCGCCGCCAGCAGGCGCTGATTGAACTGGCTTGTCAGCGTGGCTGATTCGGTGTTCAGCAATTTGAGACGCGCTTTGTCTTCTTCATTCAATTGGGCACCAGCCAGTACAAAACGCTGATAGACGACCTCCAACAACCGTAAGGACTCTGCATCCAGTCCTAACACGGCACGCTGTCGCCAGACGGCCTCTACGCGCGCAAAAAGTGCCGCGTTAAGATAAATATCATTCGCCAGCGCCGCCAGCTCAGCGGAAAACGCTTCATCAAGACGCTCTAATTCATCGTTGGTATGCGCTGCCGTCATGGCAAAGAACACGCTGGTGACGCGCGTTAACAGTGCACCGCTCTGCTCAAGTGCCAGCAGCGTATTAGCAAAATTTGCGGGCTGTGAATTTTGCACAATGGCGTCGATTTCGGCACGCTTTTTCCGAACACCTTCGTCAAACGCGGGACGGTAATGATGCACGTCTATGCGATCAAATGGCGGAGCCTGATAAGGCAAAGTGCTTTGACGTAAAAAAGGATTCGTTAACGACATCTTTCACTCCTGAAAACGATTTATTGACGTGGTATGGTAATAGCACATAAAAAGCGTTGAGGAACAGTGAGATGATCGTTTTAGTAACCGGAGCAACCGCAGGTTTTGGTGAGTGCATTACGCGTCGTTTTATTGAGAATGGGCATAAAGTTATTGCCACCGGACGCCGCCATGAGCGTCTGCAAGAGCTGAAAGACGAGCTGGGCGATAACCTGTATACCGCACAACTTGACGTACGTAACCGTGCCGCAATTGAAGAGATGCTGGCCGCCCTACCAGCCGAATGGCGCAACATAGATATTCTGGTCAACAACGCCGGTCTGGCGCTGGGTCTTGAACCGGCCCATAAGGCTAACGTTGACGACTGGGAAACCATGATCGACACCAACAACAAAGGGTTGATTTATATGACCCGTGCCGTACTGCCGGGTATGGTCGAACGTAATCGTGGTCATATTATCAATATCGGTTCAACCGCCGGTAGCTGGCCCTATGCCGGAGGTAACGTGTATGGCGCAACAAAAGCGTTTGTTCGCCAGTTTAGCCTGAACTTACGTACCGACCTGCATGGCACTGCCGTGCGCGTGACCGATATTGAACCGGGCCTGGTTGGCGGTACGGAGTTCTCTAACGTGCGTTTCAAAGGCGACGATGATAAAGCCGTCAAAGCCTACGAAAACACCACCGCGCTGACGCCGGAAGATGTCACTGAAGCCGTGTGGTGGGTGGCGTCATTACCTGCGCATGTCAACATTAACACCCTTGAAATGATGCCTGTTGCACAGTCTTTTGCAGGCTTGAGCGTCCACCGGGGTTAATTTTTATACCCGGCCTTGTGCCGGGTATAGATACCACCGAATAAGTGATAAAGTATTCGGGTTAACTCTCTAAAAAGTAAGAATGAATGACCGTAGAAACGCAACTCAACCCTACACAGCCGGTAAATCAGCAGATTTATCGTATTCTTCGTCGCGACATCGTGCAGTGTCTGATTGCGCCCGGTACGCCGCTTTCGGAGAAAGAGGTTTCCGTCCGCTTTAATGTATCACGCCAGCCAGTACGCGAAGCATTCATCAAACTGGCTGAGAACGGCCTGATTCAGATCCGTCCTCAGCGTGGCAGTTACGTGAACAAGATTTCGCTGTCGCAGGTGCAAAATGGGTGTTTTGTTCGCCAGGCAATTGAATGCGCGGTTGCCCGTCGCGCCGCGTCGATGATCACTGACAACCAGTGTTATCAGCTCGAGCAGAATCTGCATCAGCAGCGCATCGCTATTGATCGTAAACAGCTTAACGATTTTTTCCTGCTGGACGATGAGTTTCATCAGAAGCTGGCGTTAATAGCGGATTGTCAGCTCGCCTGGGACACAGTGGAAAACATCAAGGCAACCATCGATCGCGTTCGCTATATGAGCCTCGATCACGTCTCCCCGCCGGAAATGCTCCTGCGTCAGCATCACGACATTTTTGCCGCGCTGGAAAAGCATGACAGCGATGCCGTTGAGCGCGCGATGATGTTGCACCTGCAGGAAATCGGTGAATCTGTTCAGCTGATTCGTCAGGAAAATAGCGACTGGTTTAGCGAAGATTAATCACTCCCTCACCTCGTTCCGGGGTGAGTTTATGCATCCCTTTATCTCCCCCTCTGAACCGCCAAAAAAAAGCTGTGATTTTGATCGAAAACAAAAAAATTCTTTAACGAGAAGCGTATTTATATTGCGCCCGTTACGTGGGTCTAAAAGCCCACGGGCTTTGACGGTAAGTTGGAGAGGAGAAACCACCATGAAAACATACGATCGTAACCGTAACGCAATCACCACCGGCAGCCGCGTCATGATCAGTGACACTGGCATTACTGGCCGCATCAAGGCTATTGATTCCGATGGCCTGACCGCAGAGCAAATTCGCCGCGGGAAAACAGTGGAAATCGAGGGTTGTGAAGGTAAATACGCCCCTCTGGAATTGATTCGTCTGGGTATGAACTGATTGGTGTGAGTGCCAGAAAATAACGCGCCATCTGGCTGGAGTATAAGCCGGATGGCGACATCAACGTTTTACGTCGTTACTTCAATTTCGCGGCATACTTCGCCACCGTCACCTTCGCCCCTTCCGCCAGTAAGGCCAGATACGCTTCGGTAACTCGGGTTCTGAACAACTCAACCTGCGGCAGCTCACGACCAAAGATAGCATCGATTGCCAGCAGCGCCTGAACACGTTCTTCGCCCTCTTTACTGCTCTGCACCGCATTCTGGATAACCGGCAGTAACGGATCGCTAATCTCAATCGCGTCGCCCTTTTCATCCACGCCACCTACGTAGCGCATCCAACCCGCCACACCCAGCGCCAGCAGGTCGAAACGGCTGCCGTGCACAAGATGCCAGCGTACGGAATCGAGCATACGCTGCGGAAGTTTTTGGCTGCCGTCCATCGCTATCTGCCAGGTACGGTGACGCAGTGCCGGGTTGCTGTAACGTTCAATCAAACGATCGGCATACTGCTGTAAATCAACGCCTTTCACTTTCAGCGTCGGGGCCTGCTCCTGCAACATCAGCGCACGGGCGGTAACACGATAATTGTCGTCCCCCATACAGTCGTTAATGTGTTGGTATCCCGCCAGATAGCCGAGATAGGCGAGGAAAGAGTGGCTACCGTTAAGCATACGCAGCTTCATCTCTTCGAACGGGATAACATCGGCCACCAGCTCAGCTCCTGCTTTTTCCCATTGTGGACGACCGGCAACAAAGTTGTCTTCAATTACCCACTGACGGAACGGTTCACACGCCACGCCCGCCGGATCGCGCACGCCGGTAAGCTGTTCAATTTTATCCAGCGTATCGGGCGTTACGGCAGGAACAATACGGTCAACCATGGTCGACGGGAACGTCACATGCTGTTCGATCCAGTCTGCCAGCCCGGCGTCCACCGCACGCGCGTACGCAGTAACCACGTTACGCATGACATGACCGTTTTCAGGCATGTTATCGCAGGACATCACGGTAAATGCGGCCAGACCGGCAGCTTTGCGGCGAGCAAGCGCTTCAACAATGACGCCCGGCGCAGATTTGGGCTGATGCGGATTTTGCAGATCGGCGGCGATCAGCGGGTTTTCCAGCATCAGTTGTCCAGTTGCCGGGGAGTGGCAGTATCCTTTCTCGGTAATAGTGAGAGAAACGATAGCCACCTGCGGTTCGCACAGGGCGGCAAAAACAGCCTCAAGACCATCAACCTGCGCATGCAGCGCGTTTTTGACAACGCCAACCACTCTCGCCGTCCAGGCATCGGCCGACATTTCCGCGACGGTATACAGATTATCCTGCTGTTTCAGGTCGGCAATCTGCTGCTCGCCGCCGATCAGGTTAACTTCGCAATATCCCCAGTCACTGTTGTGCTCGGCCGCCAGGATATCCGCGTAAACGCCCTGATGCGCACGGTGAAACGCACCAAACCCCAGATGAACAATACGTGGGACCAGTTTGCTACGATCGTAGTCAGGAAGTGCAGCCTTAGCTGCCAAGAGTTTGTTTTGCATGGTATGACCTACTTATCAATGAAATCAGGACTGTCTCAGAGTAACGCCTGTATGGTTGTATGTTTTGATTTGCATTAAACTTTTTACTATTGGTATGACATCATTTGAAGTTATGTGACAGCATGGCCGAATTCCCGACCATGCTGATTAGCGCATCACCTGACCTGAGTCGCACCGGCACGGATCTTCTCGGTTTTACTCACCTCAGCCGCATCTTCCAGAACACTCAGGTCACGATCTTTAACTTCAGGCATCAGGAGTGCTGAAACTAAACCGATCAGTGAGTAGATAATGACCATTACTAAAATAGGCCACCAGGACTGGGTCATGTTACAGAAAATACCGGCTAACACGGGACCAAAACCAACGGCCACTAATCCGCCAGCCTCTTTTGAAATGGCCATGCGCGTAAATCGATTACGAGCACCGAACATTTCAGCCATGGTGATATTTTCGAGGGCAAATAACCCCAATACGGCAAAGTTATGGATAACAATCAGCGCGGTCATGATGACGCCAGGACTATACGAATTATCAACCACAATAGACAGCATTGGATAAGCCAGAATGATGGCTGATATATTCAGGATGATATAAGGCAAACGACGACCGTATTTATCAGACAACCATCCCAGAAGCGGTATAGTAATAAATCCAATAACCGAACTTATCATCAACGCATCGGTGGGTATTGATTTATTAAATAACAACGTCTGTACCAAATAACCAGCAAGGAAGGTCTGAATTAAACCTGAGTTACCCGCCTGACCAAAGCGTAATCCGGTTGCCAACCAGAAAGATTTACTGCTGAACATCGCACCCAGCGAACTCTCTGAAGGGTCATTCAATGCAGGTGCATTTTCCCCATCATTTACTTTCTCAAATACCGGGCTTTCTTTGAGATTCATACGTAACCAGATGGCGAAAATCATCACCACCACACTAGCCAGGAACGGAATACGCCAGCCCCAGGCTAACAACTCTTCGCGTTCAAGCGCGAAGAACATCACCGCCCAGATGGCCGTGGCGCTGAGCGTCCCGCAGTTTGTTCCCATCGCAACAAGGGAGGAAATAATGCCGCGTTTTCCTTTTGGCGCATACTCTGCAAGCATGGTTCCCGCGCCAGAAATTTCAGCACCGGCACCCAATCCCTGCACAATACGCAGCGTCACCAGCAACACTGGCGCAAAGATACCAATCTGCGCATAGGTCGGCAGCACGCCAATTAGCGTGGTACAAATCCCCATCATGGTAATGGTAATGAACAGCACCTTTTTACGCCCGATGCTGTCCCCCATCTTTCCAAATATAAATGCCCCAACGATACGAGCAATATAACCAGCTCCGTACGTGCCCATCGCTAAAATGAGCGCCATGGCGGCTGATTGTTCCGGGAAAAATATCTCATGGAATACCAGTGCGGCACCCAAAGAATATAACTGAAAATCCATAAATTCGAGAGCCGTACCTAACCATCCTGAAACGGCGGCTCTCACCAGATCTTTCGTTGATCTTTCGTGTTTTTCTTGATTCATATTGGCTATCTCTAAGAGGTAAGATGCGTACCACTTACTCGCAGTAATTAATATTATTCAGCGAATGTGAGTAAAACTTTGCAGCAGTGCCGCTGGTCTTTCTCAAACAATTCGATTGCGTCTGTAACGTGGTGATAGTCAAAAGTGTGGGTAATCAATTTATTCGGGTCGATAAGCCCTTTAACCAGCCAATCAATAACCACCGGGAATTTATTCGCGTTTAACCGTGATGAATAAATGGAAAGTTCTTTCCCGGTAATGCCCTGCTGTACAATTTGGCAAGGTTCGCTGGAGAATCCCATCAACACAATCCGTGCCGCCGGCGACGCCAGCGTAATAGCCTCCTGTAAAATAGATGGATGACAAGCTGCATCCACGATGATTGTGGGTTTTAACCCTTTTTCAGCCAGAAAATCCTGTAGCGATTGCTGACCATTATTTATGGTCCAGTCAGCACCACACTGTTTAGCCATTGCCAGACGTTCTTCAATCCTGTCGGCAATCACCACCGTTTTTACGTTATAAACACGTTTAAGTGCCTGAACGGTCGTCAGCCCCATCGGCCCCGCACCGTAAATCAGCGCAATGTCGTTTTCTGTGGGTTTAACTTGTCCGGTCACGTTTGCCGCAATAGTAAAAGGCTCAACCATAACGGCATGCTCATCTTTCACTGAGTCCGGGATCGGCCAGGCATTTTTTGCCGGTACAACAGCAAATTCACTGAAACCGCCATCACGATGGACGCCCAGCACCACCAACGACGTGCAGACGTTCGGTTTACCTATTGAGCAGGGGTAACAGTGTCCACAGCTGATCACGGGATCAACAGATACTCGCTCGCCTAAACGCGAACGATCAACACCCTCGCCTACCGCATCAATAATGCCAAAAAACTCGTGGCCGATGACGCGTGGATATTTTGCGAAGGGATTATGCCCACGATAGATATGACTATCGGAGCCACAAATTCCTGCCAGCTTAATCTTGACCCTGACTTCGCCCGACGCTGGAGTAGGAATTGCTCTTTCTTCAATCACCAGCGTATTCGCTTTTTCAATCACAATACTTTTCATAGCAAACCACTCCTTACCAGTTCCACAAAGTGCCATCTTCCAGGCGCGCGACGGGCAAATAGGCCGGATCGTACGGATATTTCGCCGCGAGTTTTTCGTCGAATTCAATACCCAGACCCGGTTTGTCACCAGGGTGCATATAGCCGTTATCGAACGTCCAGTTATGCGGGAAGACCTCCAGCATCTGCTCGGAATAACCCATATATTCTTGTACGCCGAAATTTGGCACCCACAGGTCAAAGTGCAGCGCAGCAGCCATGCAGACAGGTGACAAATCAGAAGGTCCGTGAGAGCCGGTGCGCACCTGGTACAGCGACGCAAAATCCGCAATGCGACGCATGCCGGTGATGCCGCCCGCATGGGTAATGGTGGTGCGGATGTAGTCGATCAGCTGTTCTTCGATCAGCTGTTTGCAATCCCAGATACTGTTGAAGACTTCCCCTACCGCAATCGGCGTCACCGTGTGCTGGCGAATCAGTCGGAAACATTCCTGGTTTTCAGCTGGCGTCGGATCTTCCATCCAGAACAAACGATACTGCTCAATGCTTTTGCCAAACCGCGCGGCTTCAATCGGCGTCAGGCGATGATGCATGTCGTGCAGCAGGTGTTCGTTGAAGCCGAATTTGTTACGCACGGCGTCAAATAACTGAGGGGTAAAATCAAGGTACTTTTCCGTCGACCACAACTGCTCTTCCGGCCACTGCCCTTTGGTCGCTGGCTCATAGGCCAGGCCTTTGCCTTTTGACATACCGTAGGTGGTTTTCATACCCGGCACGCCGCACTGGACGCGAATCGCTTTAAAGCCCATCTCCTGATGGCGCGCGTAATCTTCCAGCACATCGTCAATGGTACGGCCGGTGGTGTGGCAGTAAACCATCACGCCTTCGCGGGACGCGCCACCCAGCAGCTGATAAAGCGGCATATTCGCGGCTTTCGCTTTGATATCCCACAGCGCCATATCAACGGCAGATATCGCCGACATCGTGACCGGACCACGACGCCAGTACGCGCCTTTGTAGAAGAACTGCCAGATGTCTTCAATGCGGTGCGCGTCGCGGCCAATAAGTTGCGGACACACATGGTCCTTCAGATAGGACGCAACGGATAACTCACGTCCGTTCAGCGTGGCATCACCTAACCCCGTGATCCCGTCCTCAGTGGTAATTTTTAGCGTGACGAAATTACGCCCTGGACAGGTGACAAAAACTTCAGCCCCTACAATCTTCATTCTCTATTCCTTACATCGCTGTGTCTGATGCAGGAAATTTACTCAACTGAGCTACTACCATACAAGTATAATGATCGTAAAATCGCTAGCTGATCACAAAAAAAGGCGCTATGCGCGCCCCCATCCAGCCACGATGATCAACATCCCGCACAGCGCGATCAACGCGCCAGACCAGTCGTACAGGCTCAGTTTTACACCATCAACAATGCGCAGCCACATCAGTGCGGTTACCACATACACGCCACCATACGCCGCGTATACGCGCCCGCTCGCGGTCGGGTGCAGCGTCAACAACCAGACAAACAAGGCCAGTGACACCCCTGCCGGAAGAAGCAACCAGGCCGTTGCGCCTCGCTTTAACCAGAGCCAGGGTAAAAAGCAGCCGATAATTTCGCACAGCGCGGTGATAAAAAAAAGTAATGTCGTTTTAAGCATGGACAGTATTCAGTGACGTTTGGTTTAAACATGATACGACAGAATGCGGGCAGTTTATCCATATCCGCCAGGCGGGTATGACCCGGAACAGGAATGGTGTAGAATTTAACCCTGTTTTATCGTTTTTTGCCTTTCTCATTAAAGGAATTCACCATGAACAACACACTGAGCAAGCGCCTGTGCCTGACGGCCATGTTGACGCTGGCGGCAGTTGTATACACCTCCTCCGCCTTTGCTGAAACCAGCAAACTGGTCATTGAGTCCGGCGACAGTGCCCAAAGTCGTCAACAGGCGGCGATGGAAAAGGAACAGTGGAACGACACGCGTCAGTTACGCCAGAAAGTAAATACGCGCACTGAGAAAGAGTGGGATAAAGCCGACGTGGCCTTTGACAGCCGCGATAAATGCGAGCAAAGCGCCAACATTAATGCCTACTGGGAACCGAACACCCTGCGCTGCCTTGACCGCCGCACCGGCCGTACCGTCGCGCCATAATTTTTATGCCCAATAAAGGAAATGGAAAGGATACGTTATGACAAGCGCCCTCAGTGTTAAGCTGCGCCCGCTGGAGCGTGAAGATTTACGATTTGTCCATCAGCTTGATAACAATGCCAGCGTGATGCGTTACTGGTTCGAAGAACCGTACGAAGCGTTCGTTGAGCTGTCGGACCTGTATGACAAGCATATTCATGACCAAAGCGAACGCCGCTTTGTGGTGGAGTGCAACGGTGAAAAAGCCGGTCTGGTGGAACTGGTGGAAATTAACCATGTACACCGCCGTGCCGAATTCCAGATCATTATTTCGCCAGATTTCCAGGGCAAAGGTCTCGCCACACGCGCGGCAAAACTGGCGATGGATTACGGTTTCACCGTACTCAATTTATATAAGCTGTATCTGATCGTTGATAAAGAGAATGAAAAAGCCATTCACATCTACCGCAAACTTGGTTTTATGGTGGAAGGCGAGTTGATTCACGAGTTCTTTATTAACGGACAGTACCGTAACACCATCCGCATGTGTATCTTCCAGCATCAGTATCTGGCGGAACATAAAACACCCGGTTCCAACCTGTTGCAGGCTACTGCACAGTAACGCGGTTAGTAGTAATCAATGGTGTTTTTAATCGTGTAATGGTGTTCAACTGCCGGCTTCACGCTATCATCAACGATGACAAGCTGGCAGTTGAGCGGATTCGCATGATCATCGTATTCACACGTTTGCGTGACGTTTCCCAAAGAACGATCGTTCAATAGACTCTCTGCCGTATAATCCAGTTTTTTCAGCGGATCGGCTGACGGTTTCGCATTAACACGTAACGTGTTGTCTTTACTGATGGTGGTTTTTCCCAGCGGATAGCCCTCCGCGTCGTACCGGTACTGCACCTGCATTTCTTTCCCTGTTCCTGAAACAACGAAGCCGTTATCGTCGGTGTCCCACACCACCCCGGCAGCAGGTAATTCCGCCAACTGGCATTTCCCCTGTAAACGGATCTTTTTTTCCAGCGTCTCGGCGTCCAGGTAATAGTTAGCATCCAGCACTAACGCCATTCCGCTGTTGCTCTCAGTATCGTGTAATTCCAGCGTATCAAAGCAGCCTTCTTGCGAGAGAGTGCCACGCACACGCTTGGCCACTTCACCGTTCTCATTCAGCAGTGTCTGGCTGAAATCTTTTACCGGACCACGCAGCGGATCAAACTCGAATTCATTGGAAAAACTGGCCATTTCCGGCGTGAAGGAAACCAACTCCTTGCCGTTATCACAGCCGATCAACACGACGCACAGGAAACCTAACAAGGTCTGTTTCTTCACATTTTTCACCGGCATAAAGAGATTATTCTCAATCATATTAGCAAATACAGTTATTTACACCAGAAATGCTAATCTTAATAAATGTCTGTCATGAAAGGAGTTGGTGATGAAACTCTCTACAGGAATTGTCACAAGTTTGCTTATCCTCGCCTCCCCACAGGTTCTGGCGGCACCTGAATCGTGCGAGAGAGTCAGGAGCGATATTGAGCAGCGTATTATTAATAATGGCGTTGCACAAGACAGCTTCACCTTAAGTATCGTGCCAAACGACCAGGCCGATCGACCGGATTCTCTGGTCGTGGGACATTGTGCCAACGACACGCATAAAATCCTTTACGCGCGTACCAGCAGCGGCAACGCCCCCGCCAATAGTACGCCATCTCAGGACGGTCACCCCGCCGAACCGCAATAAACCTGCCCTCCGTTCGCGGAGGGTTACGCTTAATTTGATATGCATTAATAAGCCCTACCCCAGAATAGGTAAACTCAGCCCATCATTAGCATGCTATTAATTTCGTTGTGACACGTAATATATAGCGATAACTATAATGGAGTGGGTTATGTCTGAAGTTGACCAATATGGAGGTATTAGCCGCAGGACGTTAGTGAAGTCCTCGGCTATCGGTACACTCGCGCTTGCCGCAGGTGGCGTATCACTGCCTTTCGGGATGCGTACCGCCGCCGCTGCGGTACAGCAATCAATCTCGCCGGTTGAAGAAAAAATCGTCTGGGGCGCATGCTCAGTTAACTGCGGCAGTCGCTGTGCTTTGCAGTTACATGTCAAAGATGACGAAGTTTGTTGGGTAGACACCGACAATACCGGCGATGACATCTATGGTAATCACCAGGTCCGCGCCTGCCTGCGCGGTCGTTCTATCCGCCGACGTATTAATCACCCTGACAGGCTTAATTATCCTATGAAGCGTGTTGGTAAACGTGGTGAAGGTAAATTTGAACGTATTAGCTGGCAGGAAGCCCTGGACACCATCAGCGCCGGTCTAAAAAATACCATACAGAAATACGGCAATGAAGCGGTATACATTAACTACACCTCCGGCATTGTCGGTGGCAACATTACCCGTTCTTCCCCTTATGCCTCGCTAGTGGCGCGCCTGATGAACTGCTATGGCGGCTTCCTCAGCCACTATGGGACGTACAGTACGGCCCAAATTGCAGCCGCAATGCCCTACACCTACGGCTCAAACGACGGCAATAGCACTTCAGACATCGAAAACACGAAACTGGTCGTTATGTTCGGCAATAATCCTGCCGAAACGCGTATGAGCGGTGGCGGTATTACTTACTTCCTGGAGCAAGCCCGGGAACGCTCAAATGCCAGAATGATTGTTATCGACCCTCGTTATACCGATACCGCAGCGGGTCGTGAAGATGAGTGGATCCCGATTCGTCCGGGCACTGACGCCGCACTGGTGGCAGGAATTGCCTGGGTACTGATTACTGAGGAGCTTGTCGATCAACCGTTCCTCGACAAGTACTGTATTGGTTATGATGAGAAAACCCTTCCGGTCGACGCTCCCACAAACGGACATTATAAAGCCTATATAATGGGTGACGGCGACGATGGCATTGCAAAAACACCAGAATGGGCATCACACATCACCGGGATCCCAGCCGCGCGCATTATTAAATTGGCCAGAGAGATTGGGAGCGCCAAACCAGCGTACATCTGTCAAGGATGGGGGCCACAGCGCCAGGCAAACGGTGAGCTGACTTCCCGCGCCATTGCCATGTTACCCATCCTGACCGGTAATGTGGGCATCAACGGCGGTAACAGTGGCGCACGCGAATCCACCTATACCATTACGATTGAGCGCATGCCGCTGCCCGACAATCCCATCAAGACGCAAATATCCTGTTTTAGCTGGACCGAC
The DNA here is from genome assembly GCF_005280945.1 of Citrobacter sp. wls718. Taxonomy (NCBI): domain Bacteria; kingdom Pseudomonadati; phylum Pseudomonadota; class Gammaproteobacteria; order Enterobacterales; family Enterobacteriaceae; genus Citrobacter; species Citrobacter sp. wls718. Next base: position 99,868 of record NZ_SZWV01000053.1, on the reverse strand, counting down.
GCTATCGCACGTGGAACCGAGATGACTGCCACCCGCGACGGCGTGCGCGGAAAAGAGAAGCTGGATGTACCGATTAAATTTATCTGGAACTATGCGGGCAATACCATTATCAATCAGCATTCGGATATCAATAAAACGCATGAGATCCTGCAGGATGATTCGAAATGCGAAATGATTGTGGTCATTGAGAATTTCATGACCTCCTCCGCCAAATATACCGATATTCTGCTGCCCGACCTGATGACCGTTGAACAAGAAGACATTATTCCGAACGATTACGCCGGGAATATGGGATACCTGATTTTTATTCAACCCGCGACTTCCGCAAAATTCGAGCGTAAACCCATCTACTGGATAATGAGCGAAATCGCGAAACGTCTTGGAGACGACATCCACCAACGGTTTACCGAAGGACGCACGCAAGAACAATGGCTGCAGTACCTGTATGCCAAAATGCTGGCTAAAGACCCTGCACTGCCTTCGTATGATGAGCTAAAAAAAATGGGGATCTATAAGCGTAAAGATCCTAACGGGCACTATGTCGCCTACAAGAAGTTCCGCGAAGACCCTGATGCCAATCCACTGAAGACACCGTCAGGCAAGATTGAGATCTACTCGAGTCGACTGGCAAAAATTGCCCGTACCTGGGAACTAGAGAAAGATGACGTGATTAGTCCGCTGCCTGTTTACGCATCGACCTTTGAAGGCTGGGACGATCCCAAACGCAGTCACTTCCCACTACAGCTATTTGGTTTCCACTATAAATCTCGAACCCACTCAAGCTACGGCAACATCGACGTTCTCAAAGCATCCTGTCGCCAGGAAGTCTGGATTAACCCACTGGATGCGCAAAAGCGTGGTATTTCCAATGGCGATATGGTGCGTGTTTATAACGATCGTGGCGAAGTGCGTATTCCCGCAAAAGTGACCCCGCGTATTCTCCCCGGCGTTAGCGCAATGGGCCAGGGTGCCTGGCACGATGCTGATATGTCTGGCGACAAAATTGACCATGGTGCCTGTGTTAACACACTCACCACCCAGCGCCCGTCACCGTTAGCCAAAGGTAACCCGCAGCACACTAACCTGGTTGAGATTGAGAAGGTTTAAGGAATAGCTCATGAATGCGCAGTACGGATTTTTTATCGACTCCGCCCGTTGCACCGGTTGCAAAACCTGCGAACTGGCCTGTAAAGACTATAAAGATTTAACCCCGGATGTTAGCTTCCGGCGTATTTACGAATACGCAGGGGGTGACTGGCAGGAAGATAACGGCGTCTGGCAGCAAAACGTCTTCGCCTATTATTTGTCGATCTCATGTAACCACTGCGAAGATCCGGCCTGCACTAAGGTGTGTCCGAGCGGAGCCATGCATAAACGTGAAGATGGCTTTGTCGTTGTTGATGAGGACGTGTGTATTGGCTGCCGCTATTGTCATATGGCCTGCCCTTACGGCGCTCCGCAGTACAACGCGACCAAAGGACATATGACCAAATGTGACGGCTGCCATGACCGCGTTGCCGACGGTAAAAAACCCATCTGCGTTGAGTCCTGCCCGTTACGCGCGCTGGACTTTGACCCCATTGATGAACTGCGCAAAAAGCACGGGACGTTGGCGGCGGTGGCTCCACTACCGAGAGCACACTTTACCAAACCGAATATTGTGATTAAACCCAACGCCAACAGCCGTCCAACCGGGGATACCACCGGTTATCTGGCAAACCCGAGGGAGGTGTAACATGGGCAATGGATGGCATGAATGGCCGCTGGTACTGTTTACGGTACTAGGACAATGCGTCGTTGGCGCGCTGATTGTGAGCGGGCTATGTTGGCTCTCCGCCAAAGATGATGCGACAAGACAGCGTCTCGTTCGCAGCATGTTCTTTCTGTGGGTGGTGATGGGCATCGGGTTTCTCGCCTCGGTAATGCACCTGGGCTCTCCACTGCGGGCACTTAATTCACTAAACCGGGTCGGTGCCTCGGCGCTGAGTAACGAAATAGCCAGCGGATCGTTATTTTTCGCCATCGGTGGCGTCTGGTGGCTGGTGGCTTTTCTCGGTAAAATGCCCGCAGCGCTGGGTAAAATCTGGCTGCTGGTGAGCATGCTCCTCGGCGTTGTATTTGTCTGGGCGATGACCCAGGTTTACCAGATAGAGACCGTGCCGACCTGGTATAATGGTTACACCACCGTGGCCTTTTTCATGACGGTGTTGCTGAGTGGCCCGCTGTTTGCTGCCCTGCTACTGCGTACCGTTCGCGTCTCATTTAACGCCGCGACATACGCCAGCATTAGCGTTCTGGCCCTGTTGGTTTGCATTGGGGTTATTGCTCTACAGGGCGTGTCGCTCGGTGAAATTCACAGTTCGGTGCAACACGCAACGGCGCTGGTACCCGAGTATGGCCGTTTGCAGGTTTGGCGCATCCTGTTGCTCGCCGCCGGTCTGGGTTGCTGGATTTGCCCCCTGATCCGCCGCAAAGAACCTCATATTACAGGTCTGGCGCTCGGCTTAATTCTCCTGCTTGCCGGTGAAATCATTGGCCGCGGATTGTTTTACGGTCTGCATATGACAGTCGGTATGGCTGTTGCAGGTTAACTCACGAGTGCGGGGAAGCCCGCACTTTTCAGGATTGTTTGCATGACCTCTTTTTCTCAACGTGACAACTTCTCCACCGCCGCGCGCGTGCTGGGTGCACTATTTTACTATGCGCCAGACAGCGCAGAAGCGGCCCCGCTCATTAGTGCGCTAAGAGCCAATGGCTGGCAGACGCAATGGCCACTGTCTGACGATACGCTGTGCGAACTGGTTAGCCAGTTTCAGATTGAAGCCGATGAATCACTCTCACAGGCCTGGCAGCGTTTGTTCGTTGGTCCGTACGCACTGCCTTCTCCGCCATGGGGTTCCGTCTGGCTGGATCGTGAAAACGTCTTGTTTGGTGAATCCACGCTGGCATTGCGTCAGTGGATGCGCGACAACGGTATCCAGTTCGACATGCAGCAAAACGAACCCGAAGATCACTTCGGCTCTCTGCTGCTATTAACCGCCTGGCTTGCTGAAAATGGCCATCACAACGCGTGCGAACAACTGCTGGCCTGGCATCTGTTACCCTGGTCGGGCCGTTTCCTCGAAGTCTTTATCGAGAAAGCCGATCATCCGTTTTATCAGGCCCTGGGGGAACTGGCCCGACTCACGCTGGCGCATTGGCAGTCGCAGTTGCTGATCCCCGTCGCTGTGAAGCCATTATTTCGTTAATGCATCATTTGCACGCCTATCCCGACCTGCGCGCGATGCTTCGCCGTCTGGTGTTCGCTGCGCTGATTGGTATCCTGGCAGCACTGGCGGTGGCCGGGTTCCGCCACGCCATGCTGCTCCTGGAGTGGCTTTTCCTGAGTAATGATACCGGCAGTCTGGTTAATGCGGCGTCCAGTCTGTCACCACTGCGACGCATGCTGACCCCGGCTCTGGGCGGCCTTACCGCAGGCTTACTGCTGTGGGGCTGGCAGAAATTTAACCGGCAGCGCCCGCAGGCGCCTACGGATTATATGGAAGCACTGCAAACTGACGGCCAGTTTGACGTTAGCGCCAGCCTGGTGAAGTCGTTGGCGTCATTGCTGGTGGTCGCCAGCGGGAGTGCCATCGGACGTGAAGGCGCCATGATCTTACTGGCGGCGCTGGCAGCATCCTGTTTTGCACAACGCTTTACCCCACGCACGGAATGGAAGTTATGGATTGCCTGCGGTGCTGCCGCCGGCATGGCCGGTGCGTACCATGCGCCACTGGCCGGCAGCCTGTTTATTGCTGAAGTCCTGTTTGGCACGTTAATTCTGGCATCGCTGGGACCGGTTGTCGTCTCCGCCGTTGTCGCCTTGCTCACCACTCATTTACTCAGTGACAGCAACGCGCTGCTTTATACCGTGCATTTGTCGCGAGGGCTGCACGCGTTGGACTATCTGATGATTGTCAGTACCGGCGTGGCGGCAGGGATCTGCGGCCCTCTCTTTATGTGGCTGATGACCACCAGCCACACCGGTTTTTTACGCCTGAAACTTTCACCACCGTGGCAGCTGGCGCTGGGGGGATTGATCGTTGGCGTGCTGTCGTTATTCACACCAACCGTTTGGGGAAATGGCTACAGCGTGGTGCAGTCGTTTTTACTCTCCCCGCCGCTGCTTTCGGTTATCTCCGGGATTTTTATCTGCAAATTACTGGCTGTACTGGCCAGCAGTGGTTCTGGCGCGCCGGGCGGTGTGTTCACACCGACCCTGTTTGTCGGCCTGTCGGTTGGTATGCTGTTGGGTCGCCTGTGGGGATTCTGGTTTCCCGGTACAGATGAGATTGCGGTGCTGCTGGGATTAACCGGGATGGCGACGTTGCGACGTTGTTGGCGGCGACAACGCACGCACCGATTATGTCTACGCTGATGGTCTGTGAAATGACCGGGGAGTATCGTCTACTCCCCGACTTATTGATTGCTTGCGTCGTGGCTTCCGTGCTGTCGCGAACGTTACGCCATGACTCTATCTACCGACAGCACGCTGCCGAGCATTGACAGTCGGATATACTGAGACAGCTCTCGCTGCTCTGCGCGCGGCAGGTACGGCAACTCGCCGATCAACGGGGCAGGTAATTTCTTGCCGAGCACGTCGATGATTTCAGCGTAATGCGCCAATCCGGGGTTAATGCGGTTCGCTACCCAACCAATCAGCGGCAGTCCGTCACTGGCAATCGCCTGCGCCGTAAGGATGGCATGATTAATGCAGCCTTCCTGAATCCCCACTACCATCAGCACGGGTAGCTGTTCCTGAACCACCCACTCCGACAACGGACGCAAATCGTTCATCAGACTGCGCCACCCGCCGGTCCCTTCGACCACCACGTGATCAACCTTTTCGCTCAGGCTGGCGAGTCCATTGGACAACAGGGTGTAGTTGATCGGGCCGCTATGCGCCACACTACTTTCGTCTTCGCTCAGCGCAATAGGATTGACCGCCTCGTAAGGCAATTCCAGGGAAGAAACGCTTTGCAGCACCAGCGCATCTTTGTTCCGCAAGCCTTCTGGCGTCTCTTTGCTGCCTTTAGCCACGGGTTTATAACCCGCAACACATTTACCCCCTGACGCTAACGCTTGTAGTAATGCGCGGGAAACCACTGTCTTCCCAACAGAAGTGTCTGTACCTGTAATAAAGAAACGCTTCAGCATCACTAACTCCACCGTTATGCTTTGAAAATATAAGCCAGGAAAATAATACAGTGGAGAAAGTCTAAGGTAAGAGAACCTGAATCAGCTTGAGATAGCGCAATTTTTTGTACAACAGTTAAAAAATGTTAACCCTGTAATAGACGAATCAACAAAGAACCGTTATACATCGCGTCCTTCACGAGTGCGGCCCCTGCCATCGTTCCCTGATTGGTAAACTGTGTGCTCTCAACAACAATGTGCTTACTGTAGGCTGGCAACGCCTGTTGGCGAATACTGTCAGCAATGGTCGGAAACAGAATATCTGCGGCCTTGCTGAGCGGAGAACCGATCAAAATCTTTTGCGGGTTGAATAAATTCACCATGATGGCCAGAATGCGTCCCACATGCGTACCGACGCCGTTAATAATATCTTTCGCCAATAAATCACCCTGCATGGCGGCAAGGCATATTGAATCCACCGTCAACGGTTGGCCATGCAGTGAGGAGCTCATCGACTGCTTCAGACGCACCTGTGCGAGTTCAAGAACGCTGTCTACACTGGCTATCGTTTCCAGACACCCATGATTCCCGCAGTAACAACGCTTGCCATACGGGTCCACCTGCGTATGGCCAATCTCGACCAGACTGCTGCTGCCCGCATGCAGTAAATGGCCGTCGGTGATCACCCCCGCGCCCACGTTGTGGTCAATCACTACCTGAATCACGTCGCGGGCACCGCGCGATGCACCAAAAAGCGCTTCAGCCATGGTCCAGGCGCTGATATCGTGCTGAATGTATACCGGTACCCCGGTATGACTCTCCAGCGCGTCACCCAGTGGCATCTCTTTAACGTCATCGTAAAACGGCATGCGATGAACGATGCCATTCTCGGTATCGATAATGCCCGGCATGGTGATGGCAATGGACGTTAAGCGTTCAAGCTTTTGCTGATGACGAATGAAGAATTGATCGACCTGCGCAATCACACGATCGAGCAGCGGGATCTCGGAGACCAGCGCCATTTCAAGGCAATCTTCAACCACCAGTTTGCTGCTGAGATCGCGCAGTGCGAGAAAAATTTCGCCACGACTGATACGAATAGATAAGTAGTGCCAGGCTTCCGTCTCGACAACCAGGCCAACGGCCGGACGCCCACGACTCCCGGCTTCTTTGATTTCCAGTTCTTGCACCAAATGTGCTTCGAGCATTTCGCGGACAATCTTGGTAATACTGGCAGGCGCTAATTGCGCCAGGCGAGAGAGATCAATACGCGATACCGGTCCGAGCTGATCTATCAGGCGATAAACCGCGCCCGCATTGGTCTGCTTAATTTGATCGATATGCCCAGGCTGACTATCAGCAACCACCACTTACTCCCTTTATTTTCGCGCTCCGAAATAATCTGTAGGCTATGGTGAAGTACTTCAATGGTTTCCGTCAACTTTTTACTTAGCCGTGTGATTTACCGCACATTTTCACCGGTTTTTAAACTAATTTAAGCACGTTGTACCGCCGCTAAAAGCTGCTGGCGAAAGCGTTGCGCAGCATGGCTTTGCTCGCGATGTTTAGGCCACACCAGCCACATTTCAGATACAGCATCCTCTTCTGCTATCGGTACCCAACACATTTCATACAGCTGTACCCGTTTAAAGGAGGCTGGCAGAATAGACACCCCCAACCCCGCCGCCACCAGGCCGATAATGGTCATCGCCTCCCCGACCTCCTGAGTAATAGTCGGCTTCAGATCGTAGCGACGCATCAGGCCAAGAATATCGTCATACAATCCGGTCCCCACGTGCGGGTCAAAAAAGACAAACGGCTCGCGGGCAAGTTCCGCCAGAGTAACAACCGGCTTTTGTGCCAATGGATGCGCTCGAGGGATCATCGCCATCAGCGGTTCGTGCAGGATAACCTCCCGGTGCAGAGTGTCAGGCAGTTGCGTATTGCGCAGCAGTCCCATATCCAGCGTCCCTTCGCTTAATGGGGCAATTTGCTCGCGGGTATTCATTTCACGGGTTTGCATATGCACATCGGGGTAAGCCTGGCGAAAAAAGGACAGCGTATCTGACACCGCCTTAATAAACGGTGCTGAGGAGGTAAATCCGATACGCAACTCACCCGCTTCGCCCAAATGCAGACGTTCAGCTCTTGCTGCAGCTTCATTCACCAGCCCGAGGATCTGCCGACTGTCGGCCAGAAACTGCCTGCCTGCGGCGGTCAGCGCCACGCTGCGGTTGGTTCGCGCCAGCAATCTGGCACCCACCTGCTGCTCGAGGATTTGGATCTGTTGGCTCAACGGAGGTTGGGAAATGTTCAGCCGCGCCGCCGCACGGCCAAAATGGAGTTCTTCCGCAACCGCCACAAAGTAGCGCAGGTGACGCAGTTCAATATTCATATTTTTAAAATATTATTTGAGATTATTAATATATTAGACAGAATATTGTGATTTTCATACTCTAAAGACTAGTCCTGTATACCCAATGGATTTCATGTGAGCCGTACAACTACTGTCGATACTGCCCCGACAAGCGATGTTGATGAACAGAATATCTCCCCGCCAGATGCGTTTATAAAACGCGGCACCGCCTCTTTTATGCGCGTCACGCTGGCACTGTTTTCCGCCGGGCTGGCGACATTTGCCCTGCTGTATTGTGTACAACCGATCCTGCCGGTACTGTCCCATGAGTTTGGCGTATCGCCTGCCAGCAGCAGTATTTCACTGTCTATCTCCACCGCCATGCTGGCAATCGGTCTCCTGTTTACCGGCCCGCTTTCCGACGCCATTGGCCGCAAGCCGGTAATGGTCACCGCGCTCCTGCTGGCTTCCTGCTGCACCTTACTTTCAACGATGATGACCAGCTGGCACGGTATCCTGATCATGCGTGCATTGATTGGCCTGTCATTAAGCGGGGTCGCCGCGGTAGGTATGACCTATCTCAGCGAGGAGATCCACCCTAGCTTTGTCGCCTTTTCGATGGGGCTGTATATCAGCGGTAACTCGATTGGCGGCATGAGTGGCCGGTTGATCAGCGGAGTATTTACCGACTTTTTTAACTGGCGTATTGCGCTGGCGGCTATCGGCTGTTTTGCGCTGGCCTCCGCGCTGATGTTCTGGAAAATCTTACCCGAATCCCGCCACTTCAGACCGACGTCACTGCGGCCTAAGTCATTGTTTATTAATTTCCGCCTGCACTGGCGTGACCCCGGATTGCCGCTACTTTTCGTGGTCGGATTCTTATTGATGGGGTCGTTTGTCACGCTGTTTAACTACATCGGCTACCGCCTGATGCTGTCGCCCTGGGAACTCAGTCAGGCGGTGGTCGGCCTGCTGTCCGTGGCTTACCTTACCGGTACCTGGAGTTCCCCCAAAGCAGGGTCAATGACCACCCGCTACGGTCGTGGCCCGGTGATGTTGTTCTCGACTGGCGTGATGCTCGTAGGCTTGTTGATGACGCTGTTCACCTCACTGTGGCTGATTTTTGCCGGGATGCTGCTCTTTTCCGCCGGTTTCTTTGCCGCACATTCGGTGGCCAGCAGCTGGATTGGTCCGCGCGCTAAACGCGCCAAAGGTCAGGCCTCGTCGTTGTATCTGTTCTGTTATTACCTGGGATCGAGCATTGCGGGTACGCTGGGTGGCGTTTTCTGGCATAACTACGGCTGGAACGGCGTCGGCGGGTTTATTGCGTTGATGCTGATCCTTGCGCTACTGGTGGGGTCCCGTTTACATCACCGTTTGCACGCCTGATTGTGATGCCCGGTATCGCCGGGCACACCGCATTACGTGGACGGCACGAATGCCTGAGCCGCGATTTGCATGCCCACCACCGTCCCGTTCATCAAGATATGCAGCATAATTGGCATCAGTATGCCGTTACTTTTAATTCGGGCTTAAATCAGAACCAGTGACACGATAAACAACAGCAATAACGTCCTAAAATCCACATACTGCGTGTGCATCAGCGCGAAAATGGCGGACACCACCGCTGACGTCAACCAGGTTTTATCCTTGAACCAGTACTGAAAGGCATTGAACAGGCAGCCGCGGAAAATCATTTCCTCATAAACCGGGGCAATAAATATCAGCGACAAACTCGACAGCCACAGCGCATAACTACGTAGTGATACCTGGGTTGTCACCCATTCTTCATTTTGTCTTATTCCCAGCAGCCAGGGCCCGGCAAACTGCACCAGCAAAAGTGCGACAAATAAAATACCAAACCACGTCACGTTAAACGTGCCCTTTCCCAGACCTGCTCTTTTGCTAAAAAAGAAATAATACAGCGGTACCAGCACAACGAACTCCGCAGCAAACAGCAGTGGGAACAGTAATCCCTGCGCCTGTAACAGCGCGCTTTCAGCAAAAAAAAGGGGGACAAACGTGAGGCCAAACATCAGAATAAACATCGAAAAACAACCGGATACTGCCCGAGTTCTGGCGATATAGTCACTACTGATTTCCTGTTGCATACCGGCTCCCTGCTAAAAGATTACGCCATAGTTTAAAACATCAAATTTTGTTTATGATAAAAAGTATCATTATCACTTACAAGCTACCAACATTTCGCATTCTCTGCCGAGGAATGGGTAAATGCGGTAAATCACGTTAGACTCACAGGTCTGGTCCAACAGAACGAGAACGAAAATAATGAGTAACAGTACGAATTACCAACAGCTCACCCGCACGTTCCAGCGGCTCTCTCGCTTCTCCCACCTCTCGGCTATCGCCAGTTGGGACATGTTCACCATGATGCCTCCTGGTGGCAGCCAGGCCCGTGGCGAAGCGCTGGCGGAACTGAACGTCCTGGAACATCAGCTGTTAACCGATCCTAAGGTCGCCACCTGGATTGCCGGCGCGCAACACGAAGAATTGAATGATGTTGAACAGGCCAATTTGCGAGAAATGTCGCGTCTGCATCATCAGGCATCATTGTTGCCGGAATCACTGGTTGAAGCCAAATCCCTTGCGGGTAGCCGCTGCGAACACGCCTGGCGCAGCCAGCGCCCGGCCAATGACTGGGAAGGTTTTGCTGAGAACCTGAAGGATGTGGTGAAGTACAGCCGCGAAGAGGCCAGGCTGCGTGCCGAGGCCAAAGGTTGTTCACCGTATGATGCGCTGCTGGATGTGTTTGAACCAGACATGACCAGCGCCCGCCTGGACGTGTTATTCGCCGACCTCAAAGGCTGGCTCCCGGACCTGTTAAGCAAGGTGGTCGCCAAACAGTCCCGGCAATCGTTAATCGCGCCGGTTGGCCCTTTCCCGACGGCGGTGCAGCGCGAGTTAGGCCTTGAGACCATGGCGCAGTTGGGATTCGACTTTGCCGGCGGACGGCTGGACATTAGCGCCCACCCATTCTGCGGCGGCGTACCGGAAGATGTGCGTATCACCACACGGTATGATGAAAACGAACTGCTGAGCGCACTGTTTGGCGTTATCCATGAAACCGGCCATGCCCGCTATGAGCAGAACCTGCCGCGTAACTGGTCCGGTCAACCTATCGCCCTGGCACGCTCGACCGCGATTCATGAATCCCAAAGCCTGTTCTTTGAAATGCAACTGGGTCGAAGCAGCGCCTTCCTGACGCGGCTAATCCCGGCGGTGAAGCGGCATTTTGGCGATCAACCCGCCTTTGAGGAAAGCAATTTTATCGCCTGGAACCAGCAGGTGAAGCCGGGCTTTATCCGCGTTGATGCCGATGAAGTGAGCTACCCCGCCCACGTGATCCTGCGCTACGAAATCGAGCGAGCACTGATTAACGGCGACATTGAAGTCGATGATATTCCGGCCTTATGGAATGAGAAAATGCAGGCGTGGCTGGGGCTGTCAACTATCGGCAATTACCGTAATGGGTGTATGCAGGATATCCACTGGACCGACGGTGGCTTTGGCTACTTCCCTTCCTATACCCTTGGTGCCATGTATGCAGCACAGTTGTTTAGTGCGGCAAATCGCGCGTTGCCGGGGTTAGAAACGGCCATTGCTCAGGGTGATTTCAGCGCACTGTTTGACTGGTTACGCCAGAACATCTGGCAGCACGGTAGCCGCTTTACCACCGAACAGTTGATTACGCAGGCCACCGGTGAACCACTCAGTAGCCGCTATTTCCGCGCACATCTGGAAGCCCGTTATCTGTAATTGCTTACCGTGAGTCATTGTACATATGGTTACACGCCGAAACCAATGACTCACGGAAGCCTTGATATTACAGCGATATAGTTATTTCAACGGCCCCGCAGTGGGGTTGAATGAAAAACCAAATCGAGGGTATGACAATGAAAAAAGTATTAGCTCTGGTTGTTGCCGCTGCTATGGGTCTGTCTTCTGCTGCATTTGCTGCTGAAACAACGGCCACCACGACTCCGGCCGCTGCAGCCACCACCAAAGCAGCCCCGGCTAAAACCACACATCATAAAAAACAGCACAAGGCGGCACCGCAGAAAGCGCAATCTGCCAAGAAACACACCAAAAAAACCACCGCTAAACCTGCTGCAGAACAAAAAGCACCAGAGCAAAAAGCACAGGCAGCTAAAAAGCACAGCAAAAAAGCCGTAAAACACGACGCAGCTAAACCTGCGGCTCAGCCAGCGGCATAATCCGTCAGAAATAACGCTGGCGTCCCCCACGCCAGCGCCTACGGCGCTAGCTCTTGTCGGTTTAGCGCCGCGTTTCGGAGGGTAAAAGGGTGTCCCATTACCGCTTTGAGTTCATTCTTATTACACTGATAATTTGCGGCCTTATTGCCACGCACTTTTATCTTTCCTGAGTGTAGTTACCTGATTTTACTCCCACTTTCCCACCGTCCCGTCTATAGTATTCATTGAGGGTTTGCTTTTAATAATCATAATTCCCCACCAGAGTGTGATATGCATAAAACCATTGCGGTATTACTGGGTTCTATTTGTCTTTCTCCTGTCGTTGCGCATGCGGATCGGCCAGCAACGCCTGCCACTGAAGCTGAAGACATTAATACGCTCTTCTTTGGTCATGACGATCGCGTACAGATCCCAGACCCGACTCAATCTCCCTGGGACGCCATCGGACAACTGGAAACCGCCAGCGGTAACCTGTGTACGGCCACGCTCATTTCTCCGCATCTGGCCTTGACCGCCGGGCACTGTCTGTTAACGCCCCCTAAAGGCAAGCCGGATAAAGCCGTTGCGCTGCGCTTTGTGTCAAAAAAAGGCGTCTGGCGCTATGAAATCCACGGCATTGAGGCACGGGTTGATCCTTCACTTGGCAAGCGCTTAAAAGCGGATGGCGACGGCTGGATTGTGCCCCCTTCTGCGGCACCCTGGGATTTTGGTCTGGTGGTGTTGCGTTACCCCCCATCAGGAATTACACCGCTTCCCTTGTATGAAGGCGATAAAACCGCATTAACCGCTGCGCTGAAAGCCGCCGATCGCAAAGTCACTCAGTCAGGCTACCCGGAAGACCATCTGGACGATCTGTATGCGCATCAGGATTGTGTAGTGACCGGCTGGGCGCAAAACACCGTCATGTCTCATCAGTGCGACACGCTCCCAGGTGACAGCGGTTCCCCATTGATGCTGAAGACAGATGCGGGCTGGCAATTGATTGGTGTGCAGAGTTCCGCGCCGGCGGCGAAAGATCGCTGGCGGGCCGATAACCGCGCGATTTCGGTCACCGGTTTTCGCGATAAACTGGACGCGTTAGCGAAGGGATAACAACATGCTGCCCGCAGATACAGGCAGCATTTTTATCAGGCGAGTTTAATCATGATCATACCGGCCAGCAACAATGCCACGCCGATCCAGCCTTTATTATTCAGGCGCTGACCAAAAAGCACCCAGCCTGCGGCCAACGTGGCGGCAATCCCGAATCCCCCCCACAGGGCATAAGCAACGGAAAGGTCGATGCCTTTTACCGCCTGAGACAGCGCACTAAAGGCTGCCAGCACGGCGACCAATGACAGCACGCCATAGGCTTTACGACGAAAACCATCGGAAAATTTCAAAAAAACGTTAGCGACAATTTCCAGCACGATGGCCATCCCCAACCAGGCGCCGTGAACCCATTCAAACTGCTGCATGGGTCACCTCGCCCCTCGCTTTTGCTGGCTTTCGTGTGCCTGATTTAATCAGCACGATACCGAACACTAGCGAGACTAATCCGGCCACCTTCATCGCCGACAGGGTTTCGTCAAATAACAGCACGCTAAACAGCGTAATAAATAAAATACCGATACCTTCCCATAACGCGTAGGCCACGCCGAGGGCGATTTTTTTAACGGCGAAACTGAGAAAAATATACGATAAGGCGATCATTACCAGCATTAAAATAAAGCCCGCATTACCATTACCTACGCTTGCCCATTTCATCGACAGCGTACCTGTAATTTCAGCCGCAATGGCCAGACCTAATAAAATCCAGTAAAACATGATACTTCTCCTGCTAGAGAATAAAGTCCTATGGGCTTACCGCATGCAGCAAACCAAAAAATAAAATCTGATAGCTCAGCGCATAACGCCAGCTCAGGCAGAAGAAGGGACTAAAGCGCGTTGCGCCAGAGTTGCTCACCTGCAAGCAGGAAAGTAGAAGAGGTACGAAGAAGTGTAGGTAAACGCAAAAACATCCTGAACGTATTGTCCATAATATTACAATTATCCGCAGTGTTGCTTCTCGTCATCGCGGATGATAATTGTCCTCGGTAGTTAAACACACGCAATTTGTATCATAGGTTCAAGACGAACTCAAAATCTTTTCACTTCTTTACCTGGTTCGTTTGATTTTTGTTATAACGACTCGAGGCAGATCACACTATTATCCAGGTTCAGGATAACTCTTCAGGAATAAACATGGCGAAACCCATTATCACGCTTAGCGGCCTAAAATTAGTCATTATGTTGGGCATGCTGGTGATCATTCTGACCGGCGTCCGCTTTGCGGCCGATATCATTGTCCCCTTTATTCTGGCGTTATTTATTGCCGTGGTGCTTAATCCCGTGGTCCAGCGAATGGTCAAACTTCGCATTCCGCGAGTATTAGCCGTGTCATTGCTGGTGGTTATTATTGTGATGCTAATGGTGCTGCTTTTAGCATATTTAGGGACATCCTTAAATGAATTAGCGAGAACGCTACCGCAATACCGTTCTTCACTGGTTATCCCGCTGAAAAATATCGAACCGTGGCTGCAGCGCGCGGGAATTGGTGTTTCCGTCGACGAACTCGTGAAGTATATCGACCCTAATGCGGCGATGACGCTGGTGACCAATTTGCTGACGCAATTGTCCAATGCCATGTCATCTATCTTTTTACTGCTGCTGACCGTCGTGTTTATGCTACTGGAAGTGCCACAGTTACCCGGCAAACTCAAACAAATGATGAGCAGACCCGTTGAGGGAATGGCCGCTATTCAACGCGCAATCGACAGCGTGTCACACTACCTGGTCCTCAAAACGGCCATCAGTATTGTCACCGGTCTGGTCGCCTGGGGCATGCTGGCCGCACTGGATGTCCGCTTCGCATTTGTCTGGGGACTGCTGGCTTTCGCGCTGAACTACATCCCCAATATCGGATCCGTGCTGGCGGCGATCCCCCCTATTGCTCAGGTACTGGTGTTTAGCGGATTTTACGATGCCCTGGTGGTGCTGGCGGGCTATCTGGCGATTAACTTGATATTCGGTAACATTCTCGAACCGCGCATCATGGGACGCGGACTGGGGCTATCGACGCTGGTGGTTTTTCTGTCGTTGATATTCTGGGGCTGGTTACTGGGACCGGTTGGCATGCTGCTTTCTGTCCCACTCACCATCATCGTTAAAATTGCACTTGAGCAAACTGAAGGCGGCCAAAGCATTGCCGTTTTGCTGGGCGATCTCAATAAAGCGTGAAGCCGCCTCTCTCACTAATAAGCGGAATGTGCCATAAAAAAACGGCCTCCGAGGAGGCCGTATGACATGTTAGTAATAATTACAGCGCTTTCAGAATCGCATCCACGCTGGCTTTGGCATCGCCAAACAGCATATGGGTGTTATCTTTAAAGAACAGTGGGTTCTGCACGCCGGCATAACCGGTATTCATTGAACGTTTAAACACAATGACGTTCTGCGCCTTCCACACTTCCAGAACCGGCATACCGGCGATTGGGCTTTTCGGATCGTCCAGCGCCGCAGGGTTAACGGTATCGTTCGCGCCGATGACCAGTACGGTGTCGGTATCGGCGAAATCATCGTTGATTTCATCCATTTCCAGCACGATATCGTAAGGCACCTTCGCTTCCGCCAGCAGCACGTTCATATGCCCCGGTAGACGCCCGGCAACAGGGTGGATACCGAAACGCACCTTGATGCCGCGAGCACGCAGTTTCTCGGTGATTTCGGCCACCGGATACTGTGCCTGCGCCACCGCCATGCCGTAGCCTGGAGTGATAATCACCGAGTGCGAATCCTTCAGCATTTCTGCCGTTTCTTCCGCGGAAATCTCGCGATGCTCACCCGCTTCCTGATCGTCACCAGTAGAAGAACCGTCGGTACCAAAACCACCGGCAATGACGCTGATGAAGGAGCGGTTCATCGCCTTACACATAATGTAAGACAGGATCGCACCCGAAGAACCCACCAGCGCACCGGTAACGATCAGCAGATCGTTGCTCAACATAAAGCCCGCCGCCGCTGCCGCCCATCCTGAATAGGAGTTCAGCATCGATACCACAACCGGCATATCTGCCCCGCCGATAGACGCCACCAGATGCCAGCCAAACGCCAGCGCGATAATGGTCATCACCAGCAACGCCAGAACCTGCAGACCCACGCTTTCAGTACGCACGAACAGCACCAGCAGCAGGAACGAAACCACCAGCGCCGCAAGGTTCAGCTTGTGGCGATTCGGCAGCATCAGCGGCTTAGAGGATATCTTGCCGCGCAGTTTACCAAACGCCACAATAGAACCCGTGAAGGTCACCGCACCGATGAAGATGCCAAGGAACACTTCAGTCAGGTGAATATTCACCAGAATCGGTTCCAGACCCGCTTCGTGATACAGGTAGCTGTTAAAACCAACCAGCACCGCCGCCAGGCCAACGAAGCTGTGCAGGATCGCCACCAGCTCCGGCATCTCGGTCATTTCGACTTTCTTCGCCAGACGAATACCAATCGCGCCACCGATGATCATGGCAACCAGAATCCACGCGACGTTACCGGTATCCGGACCAAAGATCGTGGCAATCAGCGCAATCGCCATCCCGGCGATACCGAAGTTATTACCCTGCTGGGACGTTTCATGCTTAGAAAGCCCCGCCAGACTGAAAATAAACAGGATCGCGGCAACAATGTATGCAGCTGTAACTAATCCTCCAGACATGTGCTACCCCTTAGTTTTTCCGGAACATTTTCAGCATGCGCTGAGTCACGGTGAAGCCACCGAAAATATTAATGCTGGCAATAAGTACCGCGATAAAGCTCAGGAAACTCACCCAGCCACCCTGGCCAATCTGCAATAATGCCCCCACAACGATGATCCCGGAGATGGCGTTCGTCACAGACATCAGCGGCGTATGCAGCGCATGCGACACGTTCCAGACCACGTAGTAACCGACCACGCAGGAAAGCGCGAACACGGTAAAGTGGCCAAGGAACTCTTTTGGCGCCACATCGGCCAGCCAGCCAAACAGAATAACCACCAACGCCATCAGGGCGTATTTACGCCACGGTGAGACTGGTTTTTTCTCTTCAACCGGTGCAGGTGCAGCTTTTGCTGCCGCCTGAGGCTGAGCGGAAACCTGGATCGGCGGCGCAGGCCAGGTGATTTCACCTTCGCGAACCACCGTCACACCGCGCACCACCACATCGTCGAAATCCACGGTGATATTGCCGTCTTTCTCTTTGCACAGCAGCTTCAGCAGGTTAACGAGGTTGGTCCCGTATAGCTGGGAAGACTGCGTCGGCAAACGGCCCGGAAGGTCGGTATAACCAATAACCTTGACGCCGTTCTCGGTCGTGGTCACCTGATTCGCCACGGTGTATTCGCAGTTACCGCCGTTTTGCGCAGCGAGATCGACAATCACGCTGCCCGCTTTCATGGAGTCAACCATTTCACGGGTGATCAGTTTCGGGGCCGGTTTACCCGGAATCAACGCGGTGGTGACGATAATATCGACGTCTTTCGCCTGCGCGGCGAACAGTTCCATTTCCGCTTTGATAAACGCTTCGGACATCACCTTGGCGTAACCATCGCCGCTGCCCGCTTCCTCTTTGAAATCCAGCTCGAGGAATTCAGCGCCCATACTTTGCACTTGTTCTTTCACTTCCGGGCGCGTATCGAAGGCGCGAACAATCGCCCCCAGGCTGTTGGCCGCACCAATGGCCGCAAGACCCGCCACCCCGGCACCGATCACCATCACTTTGGCTGGCGGGACCTTGCCCGCGGCGGTAATTTGTCCGGTAAAGAAGCGACCGAACTCATGCGCCGCTTCAACAATGGCGCGATATCCGGCGATGTTGGCCATCGAACTGAGGGCATCCAGCGACTGCGCACGCGAAATACGCGGTACGGAGTCCATTGCCATCACGGTGACATTGCGCTCGGCGAGTTTTTGCAGTAACTCCGGGTTTTGCGCCGGCCAGAGGAAACTGACCAGCGTGGTCCCCGGATTCAACAACGGAATCTCAAATTCTTCTGGTGCGTTGACCTTCAGGATAATCTCTGACTGCCAGACCGCATCCCCGTCAACAATTTCCGCGCCCGCTTGCACAAACGCCTTGTCGTCAAAACTTGCCAGTTGACCCGCGCCGCTTTCAACCGCGACGCTAAAACCCAGCTTCAGCAGCTGCTCAACCGTCTTCGGTGTGGCTGCTACGCGGGTTTCATTGGTTAACCGTTCTCTTGGTATGCCAATTCGCATAATGTTCCCTTCCATCTGTATTTTTGATGATGGTTTATCAATGTTCGCAAGCGGCCTGCGCGCACTTACGTAAGAGGTAAGTGTTACCCCAACAAAATAAAACAGTAACAAACTCTGTATAACCTACTGAAATTAACGCCTGTGATCTAGCGCCAAAAAACAGTATTTATTATGAAATTCGCAAAACCGGGATGAATTAACCCGCAGACAGGGATAATGCCCTTGAAATAGCCCGCAAAGGCCGATAAATCGCTCAAGCCAAGCGGCAAAACATGATTAAGCGCCACCACGGAACAATTGATTAACATTAAATTAACTTATGAAATTCAACCGATTTATCAGTTTTAGCGCTGAAATGCCGAATTTTTAGACATATCACGAAATGTTATCGATGTTGTTACGACGGCTGGCACGATGAGTGAAAAATGACGCAGACACTGACACAATTTAAATGCAATAATCAGCCACGTTTCTAGTCAATAACAATACCAGTACCTGGTTTGCGCAAGGCGAAGGATTATTTTTATGAAGCTTAAGAACACTCTCCTGGCGTCCGCACTTCTTTCTGCGACTGCTTTTTCTGTAAATGCAGCGACAGAATTGACGCCGGAGCAAGCGGCTGCCCTGAAACCCTATGACCGCATTGTGGTGACCGGCCGTTTTAATGCTATCGGTGATGCGGTTGCCGCCGTATCCCGCCGTGCAGATAAAGACGGTGCAGCCTCCTTTTACGTTGTTGATACCTCAGATTTTGGCAGCGGCGGTAACTGGCGTGTTGTTGCCGACGTCTATAAAGCCGACGCAGAAAAAGCGGAAGCTAACAAAAATCGCGTCATCAACGGTGTTGTAGAATTACCCAAAGATCAGGCCGTGTTGCTGGAACCGTACGATACCGTCACGGTGCAGGGTTTCTACCGTAGCCAGCCTGAAGTCAACGACGCCATCACCAAAGCGGCGAGAGAGAAAGGGGCTTACTCTTTCTATATTGTCCGTCAGGTCGATGCTAACCAGGGTGGCAACCAGCGTATTACCGCATTTGTCTATAAAGCCGATGCGAAAAAACGTGTTGTACAAAGCCCTGACGCCATCCCAGCTGATTCTGATGCCGGACGTGCAGCATTAGCAGCCGGTGGCGAAGCCGCGAAGAAAGTTGAGATCCCGGGCGTAGCTACCACCGCATCTCCGAGTGCAGAAGTAGGTCGTTTCTTCGAAACGCAGTCAACCAAAGGTGGACGTTACACTGTCACGCTTCCGGATGGTACGAAAGTAGAAGAACTGAACAAAGCAACCGCCGCTATGATGGTGCCGTTTGACAGCATCAAGTTCACCGGTAACTACGGAAACATGACTGAAGTTTCTTATCAGGTTGCTAAACGTGCCGCGAAAAAAGGCGCCAAGTACTACCACATTACCCGCCAGTGGCAGGAACGTGGTAACAACGTGACCATCAGTGCCGATCTGTATAAATAACGGTCACGAGTAACAATATAAGGCGGCTTTTTGCCGCCTTTCGCATTTTTAGTCACAAATCTCCCCATGCCCATTGCATGCGCTCCCTTCTCTCCGTAAAATTCCGCGCCTTAGTGGCTTCCTCCATTTTTATGCGGTTTGCCAAAATAATTATTCTCTCACTCTCGTTTTTGTCACTGGATACAAATGGAAAAGAAATTGGGTCTGAGCGCACTGACCGCGCTGGTTTTAAGCTCAATGCTCGGCGCGGGCGTTTTCAGCCTGCCACAAAATATGGCAGCGGTTGCCAGCCCGGCCGCATTACTGATTGGTTGGGCGATTACCGGCGCGGGAATTCTCCTGCTGGCCTTTGCCATGCTCATCCTGACGCGCATCCGTCCCGATCTGGACGGCGGTATTTTTACCTACGCCCGTGAAGGTTTTGGCGAACTGATTGGTTTCTGCTCGGCATGGGGTTACTGGCTGTGTGCCGTTATCGCCAACGTTTCTTATCTGGTGATCGTTTTTTCCGCACTCAGCTTCTTCACCGATACGCCTGAATTGCGTTTATTTGGCGATGGAAATACCTGGCAGTCTATCGTCGGGGCCTCAGTGCTGCTGTGGGTGGTCCATTTTCTGGTATTACGCGGTGTACAAACCGCCGCCAGCATTAACCTGGTAGCGACACTGGCGAAATTATTGCCGCTGGGTCTGTTTGTCGTGCTGGCCTTTATGCTGTTTAAGCTTGATACCTTTACCCTGGATTTTACCGGTATTGCGCTGGGTGTTCCGGTCTGGGAACAGGTCAAAAACACCATGCTCATCACGCTGTGGGTGTTCATCGGGGTAGAAGGCGCGGTCGTAGTGTCAGCACGTGCCCGCAATAAACGCGATGTCGGTCGCGCCACGCTGCTGGCGGTATTGGCCGCGCTGGGTGTTTATCTGTTGGTTACCCTACTTTCCCTTGGCGTGGTTGCTCGCCCGGAACTGGCTGAAATCCGTAACCCGTCAATGGCCGGACTAATGGTCAAAATGATGGGGCCATGGGGTGAAATTATTATTGCGGCCGGTCTGATAGTTTCCGTCTGTGGTGCCTATTTAAGCTGGACGATTATGGCAGCCGAAGTGCCGTTTCTGGCATCGACGCACAAAGCGTTCCCGCGCATTTTCGCACGTCAAAATGCGCAAGGTGCACCGTCGTCTTCACTGTGGCTCACCAATATCTGCGTACAGGTGTGTCTGGTGCTGATCTGGCTCACAGGCTCTGACTATAATACGCTGCTGACGATTGCCTCCGAGATGATTCTGGTGCCTTATTTTCTCGTTGGCGCATTTTTGCTGAAAATCGCCACCCGCCCGATTCATCAGGCTGTTGGTGTCGGTGCCTGCATTTATGGCTTATGGTTATTATATGCTTCTGGCCCAATGCACCTGCTGCTGTCTGTGGTGCTGTATGCGCCAGGATTATTGGTCTTTCTTTACGCCAGAAAAACGCACACGCACGATAACGTGCTGAACCGCCAGGAATTGGTTTTGATCGGCCTGCTACTGGTCGCCGCCGTTCCGGCTACCTGGATGTTGATGGGGTAAACGTCATACCCATCGTTTGATGTTAATGGAGATTACGATGGGTAAAAAGCCCCTGCCAATACTTATCACCGGCGCAGGCCGTCGCATCGGCCTCGCAATTGCATGGCATTTTTTGAATCAAAAACAGCCGGTAATTATCAGCTATCGTACGCATTATCCATCGATTGATGGTCTGCAAGAAGCCGGCGCGGTGTGCATTCAGGCCGATTTTTCGACCGATGCCGGCGTGCTGGCCTTCGCTGATGACGTAAAAAACCGAACGGATGGATTACGCGCCATCGTGCACAATGCCAGCGCCTGGGTTGCAGAAAAACCCGGTAAACCGCTGTCTGACGTGTTGTCCAGCATGATGCAGATCCATGTCAACACGCCCTACCTGCTAAACCACGCGCTGGAAGGCCTGCTGCGCGGCCACGGCCACGCCGCCGGCGACATCATCCATTTTACAGATTACGTCGTCGAGCGCGGCAGCGACAAACATATCGCGTATGCCGCCAGCAAGGCTGCACTGGACAACATGACCCGCTCATTCGCGCGTAAACTGGCACCAGAAGTCAAAGTGAACGCCATCGCCCCATCGCTTATTCTGTTTAACGAAGATGACGACGCCGAATATCGTCAGCAGGCTCTGAACAAGTCACTGATGAAAACCGCGCCCGGCGAGAAAGAGGTCATTGAGTTAATCGATTATCTGTTGACCAGCTGTTTTGTCACCGGGCGTAGTTTTGCCCTGGATGGCGGTCGCCACCTGCGTTAGTGCAGTTTTACCCAACAAATAATCAGCAACCACGCGCTCAGGCCCCAGCAGACTACCGCCCCGCCGAGCGCGACGGGCAGGCGCATAAACCCGGTGAAGTACCACAGTGAAACAAGGTAGACAAAATAGGGAATAATTGACCACATACTGAAGACAATTGTGGTGCGTAACGCTTCAATACCGCGCTCGCTGGCCACAATATAGTGAGCGATCAGCGCAAAAGTCGGGAACAGCGGAATTAATCCGGCAATATAGTAGTTCTTTGTTTTAGCCAGCACGCCAATCAACACCACCACCAGCGCACCCAGCGCCGCTTTTATAAGTAACCCCATCACTTTGCCTTAACACATCAATAACATCAGCCCCTAGCATAACGGAAGCGTTCTCGTTTAGAAAAGATTAATGGAAGGAAAAACAGGGGCGGTGTATGTTGGCACTTTATAATCAAAATGAATGATATGAACACCATCGTATTTGTTGAAGATGATCCTGAAGTCGGTTCGCTGATTGCCGCCTACCTGGCCCGGCATGATATCGAGGTCATCCTTGAACCGCGCGGCGATTTAGCCGAAGAGAAGGTCCTGCAGGTTCAACCCGACCTGGTGTTGTTAGACATTATGCTGCCTGGTAAAGACGGAATGACCATCTGTCGTGATTTGCGCGGGCGCTGGCAGGGTCCAATTGTTCTGCTGACGTCTCTCGACAGCGATATGAACCATATACTGGCGCTCGAAATGGGAGCCTGTGACTACATTCTGAAAACGACGCCGCCGGCGGTGCTGCTGGCCCGCCTGCGCCTGCATTTACGCCAGAACGAACATTCGACGCAGTCAAAAGGTATTCAGGCGGCCACCCTTACGCCGCATACCATACTGCGCTTTGGTACGCTAACTATCGACCCAACCAATCGTTCCGTGCTACTTGCTGGTGACCCCGTTTCGCTTTCTACCGCCGATTTCGAACTACTGTGGGAGCTGGCAACCCATGCAGGACACATTATGGATCGTGATGCGTTGCTGAAAAATCTGCGCGGTGTGAGTTATGACGGGATGGATCGCAGCGTTGATGTGGCGATTTCCAGACTGCGCAAAAAACTGCTGGATAACGCCACAGAGCCGTACCGCATCAAGACCATCCGTAATAAAGGCTATTTGTTTGCCCCGCACGCCTGGGATGATGAACCACGCAAATAACCCCGCAAGGCTGGTTTTAACCCAGCCCAATTCGCCATTTAACGTTACACTGTCACGCAAATCGTCTACAGGATAAGCATAAAGACCTCGTCTCGGTCTGAACCACACTTTTTGTGTGGCTGTCAGTGGTCCCCCTCCCTATAATCCGTCCCGGTCCTGAGCCACTATGGCTCAGCGTTTTATTTCAAAAATACACTCTCTTTCCGGCATTTCAGGTGCTGAATGAGGCAAGAGGCTACATTATGTTCGTTACTCTCGCGTATATCGCGTTATTTTTGGTTTGTTCATGGGCTGTATTCAGAATCGACCAAAAAAGTCACTCCCTGTCCAAAAGCGTTTTCATTGCCATTTTTATCGGTGCCGTTATTGGCTTATCCCTGCATTTTATTGCAGCCGACAACAGCAAAACAATTATCGACTGGTATAACGTCATCGGTAACGGTTATGTCAATTTACTCAAACTGGTTGCGGTTCCGCTAATCTTTATCTCTATCCTGTCGGCGATTAATAAGCTCGAAAATAGCGCCGGAATTGGCAAAATGTCACTCACTATCGTAGGGAGCATGCTCTGCCTGGTGATGATCGCCGGATTTGTTGGCCTGCTCACCGCCCACGTTTTAGGTCTGGATGCCAGCGCGTTTGGCCATATGCAGTCAACGTTGACGGCTGAGGATGTGAGTAAAACAGCCGCCGTTTCACTGCCTAAGCTAGTCACCTCGCTGATCCCCACCAATATCTTCCTCGATCTTACCGGGGCCAGAAGCGTTTCTGTTATTGGTATTGTGATTTTCACTCTGCTTGCCGGGGTAGCATTATTAAAAGTAAAACAAGATGCACCGCAAGAAGGTGAAAAATTAAGCGCGGGCATTAACGCCATCCAGATTTGGGTGATGAAAATGGTGCGCATCGTTATTGCCCTCACCCCCTATGGCGTGATGGCATTAATGGCTGGCGTATTTTCCGCTTATCGGTTTGAACAATTTGCCAGTTTGTTAGGCTTTATTGCCGCCTGCTACATTGCCGTGCTGATGATGTTTATCGTGCATGCGCTAATTTTGCTGCTTAGCGGAAACAATCCTGTGCGCTATTTTAAAACCGTGTGGCCGGTTTTAACCTTTGCGTTTGTTTCGCGCAGCAGCGCTGCCTCTATTCCACTGGCCATTACCGCGCAGGAAAAATTTGGCGTACAAAATACCATTGCCAATATCGCGGCTTCATTTGGTTCCAGCATGGGCCAGAATGGCTGTGCCGGGATTTACCCTGCGATTATGGTGGCAATGATTGCACCGACAATGGGCATCGATCCGCTGTCGGTACATTTTCTGCTCGCGATGCTACCGGCGATTGCGCTGGGATCGATTGGGGTGGCGGGCGTCGGTGGTGGTGGGACGTTTGCCGCACTGATTGTGCTTTCCACGCTGAATTTTCCGGTCGCGCTGGTGGGGATTTTTATTGCTATTGAGCCGATTGTCGATATGGCGAGGACTGCATTAAACGTCAACGGTTCGATGATGTCGGGCGTGCTGGCTAACCGAATATTGCGTAAAGAAACGTCCGCGCAGCAACCGTCCACATCGCTCAGCAACGCTGAATAACCGTTCAGAGCAGTGCCAGATAATAGCCTTCCCGCTGACAGGAAGGCTTTATTTAGGTTAGCTGAGCATCAACCTGTCATAGTTTTTCCAGCGATAATTCAGCGCGGAGAGGATCCAGCAACCGAGAAATACAGCAATAATCATAAAACCAACATTACCCATGTGGTCACTCATATTACTTACCGTATCCCACATTCCGCCCTGAAGTGAAAACGCATCGGACAGTAATCCTAACGCTTCCAGCCCGCCAATAAATACCGCCACAATCACCGAGGTTCCGGTGATTGTCATATTGTAATACAGCTTTCGCTGCGGCTTATTAAAGGCCCAGCCGTAGGCCTCGACCATCAGGATACTGTCGAGGCAATCAATTAACGCCATGCCACAGGTAAACAATGCCGGAAACACCAGAATGGACCAGATGGACATCCCACTGGAAGCACCTGAAGCAGAAATGCCTAACAGCGAAATTTCTGTGGCAGTATCAAAACCCAACCCAAACAAAAAGCCGACAAAATACATATGCCAGTCTTTCCCCACCAGCCTAAAGGCCGAGCGGAAGAGCCAACTCAGAGGCCCTGAAATCGTGATTTCTTCCGCGGTTCCGTAATAGGTGCCCGTACGTTTTAAATGACGGAATGCCTTCCATACCTGGCAGAAGATAATCAGATTGATGGTCGCCAGAATCAGCAAGAACGCTGCAGAAACGGCCGTACCGATCACGCCCCCAACATTCTGCAACCACGCCATATGATGTTTAAACACGCTGGTAGTGAGGGCAATGCCAATACTTGCCAGTACCACAATGGTGGAATGTCCGAGAGAAAACCATGCCCCGGTGGTCAATGCGCGCTTTTTTTGCTGCATCAGTTTGCGGGTTGCGCTGTCGATGGCGGCGATATGATCGGCATCCACGGCGTGGCGTAAACCGTAGCACCAGGCGACCAAGCTCAGCGCCAGAAGCGAGGTATGATGACTAAACACCGTGAAAGCCCACAGCCACGCCACAATGTTTGCCCCGACCAAAATCGCCACCAGCAGCATAATATCCGGACGTTTTTTGCACACTGAAAACAACGTGTTCATTGTTTTCGGCCCATTAACTTATTCATAAGAGACACAACCTAACCCGCCATTTACTGATTGGTAATCTAAATATTTATCAGCCTAATGATAACGGTTTAAAATTACTGACGTGTGTCGTAGATCAAAGTTGCAGAGACCCTGAGTCCAGTTCAGCAAACGCGAGCTCCGCCACGTGCAGGGTTATTGCCGCAGTGCCCCCGTCTTGCAGAAACCAGGCGGATGAAAGTCCACACCATGCCGCGATCCACAGAAGAAGACGCTCGCGTTTAAGTCCGGCAGCCTCTGAAACGATGTTGACGCGCTGGGTGAACCGCGATGGATCAATGGCGATGCCAATACCAGGATCGGCAAGATCGGGATTGGTGAAAATATTGGCGTAATCAAACCCACGCTCACCCAACAACCCTTTCGGATCGATAACCAGCCATCCAGACTCTGCAAAATCAAGCACATTACCGTGGTGTAAATCACCGTGCAGCACCACGACATCTTGCGCAGTGGAGAAAAGCACATTGGCTGCCTGCGCGCAACGAAGCATGATCCCACCAAAACGTTGCGCTGTCGGCTCAAGATCGCGAAACCAATGTTCAAGCGGCGTGAGCAGCGGTGTTGAGGTATCTGCCGCAACATGGAGTCGACGGGCAGTTTGGCAAATGATGCGGCAGGCTCGCGCATCCTGGTCTTCCCGGGACATATCCGTCAGCGATTGTGTCCCTGTGGCACGTTCTAACAGAATCGCCCCATTTTCATGAGCCAGCACCCTCGCCGCCCCTTTCCCGTTCCACCAGGTCATCAACTGACAACCGGTTCGCTCACTGTCATCATCCGTGAGTTTAAGAATGGCTTTCTTGCCACCGTGAATTGTTGTCACGGGTAGCAGATACGATGTATGAGTCACGATGGGAGCACCATCAGGGATGAGTTTCCAGCGGCTTAACCAGGTACTGAACATATGCTTTCCAAAGTAATGCCACCCTCTTCAGCCTGAGTGAATCGCTGGTGGAACATTAGCGAGATTTTTACCGCATTATAACGATGACGGGTCAGGGCGACACCTACACCTATACAGAATTTTATGCTAGGTTGAAAAATACAGCCCTCGAGAAAGAGGCAAACGTCAGCTTAAAAAACAGATCGTTTATGCTGTTTTACGGTCAATTGCGCCATAGAATTAAGAATAAAATAAAATCACATCATCGATAAAAACAGGGAGCGCTGAATTCTCGCCCCCTGCACTTTTTTTACCCCTCAGGCATCGCCGAAGAGTGATGGGTGGAGATTTTCCACTCTTTTCCATCCCATGCGTAAGTGAACGTATATCGTGCTGAAACGGTAGATTTATCGGCGAAGGTAAATGTGTAGGTACCGGTATCTATCGCCTTGTTGCACCCCAGACGAATAGTGCGAGTATCAATTTTTCCGGTAGGTTTCTTCGCCAGAAAATGCTCAAAATAATCAATGCGTTCAGCATCCGTTAAGCGGGCTTTATTGGATACCGTTGGCAGTAACACCGCATCGCTGAGATAGTTTTCTGAAACCGTCTTCGCGTTGCCCGTTTTTAACGATGCGTTCCACTTATCAAATAGCGCTTCGATTTGAGCGTTATCGACCTTCACGCAGTCAGGTGCCGACACCGCAAAAACCGGGCCAGACAGAAGGGTCAGTGAAGCAATAAGACCAAATAATTTCTTCATTTTAATCAATCCATTCGTGATCGTATGGCAATGCTGAACCATTGATAACCAGGCTATAAAAATCGCATGGCATGTCATTATCAATGGGAATCATCAACATACGCTGTGTGTGAAAATAAAGAATCCGTGAGGGAAAGGGTATTCAATACGAAGGAGTTATAAGAGATTTTTGTGTTATCGCCACGGGTAGAGACTGTTCAACTTCCTGGTTAATTATAGTTTAGCAATCACGCACTTTCTGTACGCTTTTCTCATCAGGGAAGTGATCATAAGGACCATACAGGTGGTGCAGAGACTGAAGAGTTCGTTGCTGGCTGCTTAATGGCCGATGTAACCGGGAGGCGACAACCGTTTGACACATCTTTTACACCGGTAGCCTGTCAGGCAGTTTGTTTTTACGCAGATACCTTTCACCCATTTTGTGACATTGTCACGCAACCCGTTATTCTGCGTTCATTACCTGTAGTTAACCATTACCATCTGATAACCCACTGAATTTTCACGCTCCAGCATTGCCGCAATGTCATCCCAGTGCATTGGCGACTTACCGCCACGTGGTTCCAGCTTAGCCGTCCGGGGCTCAACGATTTTGACAGCTGCTTCTGCGCTCATTTTGATTTCTCGCTAACAAGCTGTTAATTTTTCAATGTTCCAATTAACTTATTTCAATGAGGTATGATACCCTTTTATTAAATCTCAGTCATTTACTAAAGGGTAGCAAATCTCTACACGTGACACAGCGCTTCATCAGCATTTAAAATACTGAAATTATTTTATTCATACTATCTTAAATCATTTTTCTCAAACATTTCACTAAACATTTCATCAATAGATTGCTGATAGGATGGAGGACTTAACTTCTCCTTGATAACAATACAACACGCATATATTAATGCTAAACCCATAGCTACAATCATAATAAAAACGATGAAAAGAAAAAAACAAATAATCACTTGAGATGAATCAAGATTCTCAAATGAACTTATTCCAAAACGAAAGAGAATTAATCCTATGACACTTAATATAGCACCCATTAGTTCATATCCTCTTTACAGATACGCCATGTGCCAAACTGTCGTCCCATCATCGTTTCATAAGACATTACCTGACACCACCCCTGATTTATAAGAAAATTATTGGTCCATTCGCTATCATGAGCCTGATTAGAACGAATGGTGTCATATTTATCTTTCAACATACCTTTATCAAATGCCTCCTTTGACTGAGGGTCATTGATAATGATCATAGGCAACCTGCTCTGTGATACCAGGGCTTTTAAAATGTTCTACAAATAGTTTGTTATTTTCATCAACTTCAAATTTACTGTCAGTATGAGTTTCATTGAAACGGGCCACTTCTTGCTTCACTTCAGCAACACGGCTCTCGTAAGCATTGTGTGCAATCACGGAACCACCAAAAAGAGCAGCAACCGCCCCCACTTTTAATCCTATTTTTAGGACTACAACTAATGCCACAGCTATCGCACCACCAAAGATTGTTTTAATATTCATTTTAATTACACCACAGGAGTAGTCATTAACAATTAAGTAATTTTTATATAACAACGATAGCATATAATAAAATAACCATACATAACATAGTGACTAAAAGTGAATTCCATTCACCTATTTTCTATAGTCATATAAAAACCAGAGAGAAATATAGATTATTCTATATTTAACACAATCACATTTCATTTATAGCAAATATTTAAAAGTGCAGCTTGCGAGAGTGTTATTATCATTTCCCTTTTATGAGGAATCAACTACGCAAAGTATCCATTTATGGACACCCCTCGAACTCTGCCTTTAAAAACATAATGTTATCTTACGAAAAGAGTTTATCTCATGATGATTTTCGCAATCCTAATGTATAACGTTTTCCGTATACACCGGTTGCCTACTGCCCTATTGTCAGAACAGATGAATTAAGTTGTAATGGTAACAATAAGAACCTGATAAATCGTAATAATTTTCTTTCAACCTAATAAATTGAAGATTATATTTTGATATGTCATTAGCAGGTACCTCAGTACCCGGTTTCAAGTAATGAATCCGGTAGAATACTGGACACAGTTGTATCTATGACGCTTTTGACTGATACGGGAAGACAGTTTCTGATGACTTTTCTTCCAATATCAACAGGGCATCCGCTTTACGCGAAAGCGGACATTCGGCGTATGTGGATTCTGCAGCCACTCTCAAGCAGGCTTAATGGAAACTAACCTTAAGGCAGATTCAGTCATCAGACTTGCCACACTGATGAGCCATGAGCATGCAGAAAGGATATATACCGTGTACTCTACCGAGATAAGTGCGCCTGGTGGAGTCCGCAGGAATAACTCTGCCTCTATTTCAGTGGGTGATGCCCCTGACTGCAAAAGCGTATTAGCTAACTTATTGAGCGTCCGGTGATTTGTTATGAAGAAGCTGTTTGTACAGTTTTACCTGTTGCTGTTCGTCTGCTTTCTGGTGATGACTCTGCTGGTCGGTTTGGTATATAAATTCACCGCAGAGCGCGCCGGCAGGCAGTCGCTTGATGATTTAATGAAAAGCTCCTTGTATTTGATGCGCAGTGAGCTTCGCGAGATCCCCCCCCCATGAGTGGGGGAAGACGCTGAAAGAGATGGATTTAAACCTCTCGTTTGATCTGCGTGTGGAGCCGCTGAATAAATACCATCTGGATGTCCCTACCCAGCAGCGTCTGCGCGAGGGTGATATTGTGGCACTCGACGACCAGTACACCTTTATTCAGCGTATTCCTCGCAGCCATTATGTCCTTGCCGTCGGCCCGGTTCCCTATCTCTATTTTCTGCATCAAATGCGCTTGCTGGACGTCGCGCTGATGGCGTTCATCGCCATTTCGCTGGCCTTCCCGGTGCTTATCTGGATGCGTCCGCACTGGAAGGAGATGTTGAGGCTGGAAGCGGCGGCGCAACGGTTTGGTGAAGGACACCTGAGTGAACGGCTGCATTTTGACAGCGGTTCCAGTTTTGAGCGGCTCGGCGTGGCGTTCAACCAAATGGCGGACAATATCAATGCGCTCATTGCCAGCAAAAAACAGCTGATTGATGGCATCGCCCATGAGCTGCGCACACCGCTGGTGCGTTTACGCTACCGGCTGGAGATGAGCGATAACCTCAGCGAACAGGAATCCCAGGCGCTGAATCGTGATATTAGCCAGTTGGAAGCGCTCATCGAAGAGTTACTCACCTATGCGCGACTCGACCGGCCACAGAATGAGTTAAACCTCACGGAACCAAACCTACCGGTATGGCTTACCACCCATCTGGACGATGTACAAAGCGTTAATCCTGACCGTACGGTGCGTCTGCGCCATCTAACCTCCGGTGATTACGGTGCGCTGGATATGCGCCTGATGGAGCGCGTCCTGGATAATTTGCTCAACAACGCCCTGCGCTACTGCCAGTCTACGGTTCACGCCAGTCTGCTGCTACAGGGTAATCAAGCGATGCTGATCGTCGAAGACGATGGCCCCGGCATTCCACCTGACGCCCGTGCGCAAGTTTTTGAACCGTTTGTTCGTCTCGATCCCAGCCGCGACCGGGCCACGGGCGGCTGCGGACTCGGGCTGGCCATCGTCCACTCGATTGCGCAGGCCATGGGCGGTACGGTGATGTGTGACGAAAGCGAGCTCGGCGGCGCGCGTTTCACCTTTAGCTGGCCCCTCTGGCATAACATTCCTGAATTTTCCGCTACTTGACCCCTACGGCTCGGTGGTCAGGTAACGTTGGGTGTGCTATAAAAAAGTATGTTGTAACTAAAATGGTAACTCTATGGCTCGTTACGATCTCGTTGAACGTCTGAACAGCACTTTTCGCCAGATGGAACAAGAACTGGCGCAATTCACTGAAAATCTGCAGCAACACACGCTACTGATTGCCCGCGTGTTCTCCTTGCCAGAAATCGCAAAAGAGTCGGAGCACGCCCTGCTGGAGGCCATCGATGTTAAACAACATTTAGGTAAAGAAGCTGAAAGTCTGGCGCTGCGCCACTATCGCCACCTGTTTATTCAGCAGCAGTCCGAGAATCGCAGCAGCAAAGCTGCCGTGCGCCTACCCGGCGTGTTGTGCTATCAGGTCGACAGCCCTTCTCAGGCGACGCTGGAAGCGCAAATTCAGCGTATCAACCAGTTGAAAACAACCTTTGAGCATATTGTGACGGTGGATTCAGGTCTGCCACCCGCCGCACGTTTCGAATGGGTGCATCGTCATTTACCAGGACTCATCACCCTCAATGCTTATCGAACGCTGACGGTGGTCAGAGAACCTGCGACCCTGCGATTCGGTTGGGCCAATAAACACATTATTAAAAACCTGAAACGCGATGAGGTACTGGAACAACTGGAAAAGAGCCTGAATTCACCGCGCAGCGTACATCCATGGACGCGCGAAGAGTGGCAGGCCCGTCTGGAGCGCGAGTATCAGGACATTGCCGCCCTGCCGCAACAGGCGAAACTGAAGATAAAAAGACCGGTGAAAGTCCAACCCATCGCCCGCGTCTGGTACAAAGGGCTGCAAAAGCAAGTGCAATATGCATGTCCGACACCGCTGATTGCACTGATTAATAACGATAATGGTATGAGTGTGCCGGACATCGGCGAGTTGCTGAATTACGATGCCGACAACGTTCAACACCGTTTCAAACCGCAGGCGCAGCCGCTAAGGTTGATTATTCCCCGGCTGCACCTGTATGTGGCAGATTAACGTCCCGGTCGCATACTTCCGACCATCAGTTCCGGGCGCACCCAACTGTCGAACTCGGCTTCGCTAAGGTAGCCCAGCGCCAGCGCCGAGGCTTTTAACGTCAGTCCCTCTTTGTGGGCCTTTTTGGCGATCTCCGCGGCTTTATCGTACCCAATATGGGTATTCAGGGCAGTCACCAGCATCAGGGATTCATTGAGCAACTGGTCAATGCGCTCGCGATTGGGCTCAATGCCGGTCGCGCAGTGCGCATTGAAGCTTTCCATACCATCTGCCAGCAGACGAACTGATTGCAGGAAATTATGGATAACCATCGGTCGGTAGACGTTAAGCTCAAAATTACCGGAGGCTCCGCCAATGTTGATAGCCACATCGTTGCCCATTACCTGACAGCACAGCATAGTTAAGGCTTCACATTGTGTGGGGTTGACCTTACCAGGCATGATGGAGCTGCCTGGCTCGTTTTCAGGAATCGCTATCTCGCCGATACCACAGCGCGGACCAGACGCCAGCCAGCGCACATCGTTGGCAATTTTCATTAACGATGCAGCCAGACCTTTCAGTGCACCATGGGCATGTACCAGCGCATCACAGGTGGCCAGCGCTTCGAATTTATTCGGCGCGGTGACAAACGGTGCACAGGTGATCACTCTCAGTTCATCCGCGACCCGGCGAGCATATTCAGGATGTGTATTCAGTCCGGTGCCGACGGCCGTTCCTCCCAAAGCCAGTTCAGCCACATGCGGCAGGCTGTTTTCTATGTGCTTCAGGTTATGTTCCAGCATCGCCACCCAGCCAGAAATTTCCTGACCCAGCGTCAACGGTGTAGCGTCCTGCAAATGCGTACGGCCAATTTTGACAATATCTGCAAACGCGTGGGATTTTTTACTCAGTGTTTCAATTAAAACATTCAATTGTGGAATAAGTGACTTACGCAGAGCCAGCAGTGCGGCAACGTGCATCGCCGTGGGGAACACGTCATTTGAACTTTGGCTTTTATTGACGTCATCGTTGGGGTGTATTTTACGTTCCATCCCCCGCACGCCGCCCAGCAGTTCGCTGGCGCGGTTCGCCAGCACCTCGTTCATGTTCATATTGCTTTGCGTACCGGAACCGGTCTGCCAGATAGCCAGCGGAAACTCGTCAGCGTGTTTATCAGCCAGCACTTCATCTGCCGCCTGCATGATGGCGTTCGCTTTTTCTGCCGCCAGCAGCCCGAGGTCCTGATTTACCTTCGCGGCAGCACGTTTAGTGAGCGCCAGCGCGTGGATCAGCGAGACCGGCATTTTCTCCGTAGAGATACGAAAATGCTCCAGCGATCGTTGGGTTTGTGCGCCCCAGAGTTTATCGGCCGGAACCTCAATCGCCCCCATTGAATCATTTTCGCGGCGTACCGTTACCATGACCTGCTCCTTATATTAACAATTGATTAGGTTATGTTTCGACATTGCCCATTTGCCATTGGTCTTATGAGTATTGACGAGGATGGAACCCTCGTTTGGTGG
>NZ_SZWV01000053.1:50286-66196 GCF_005280945.1 Citrobacter sp. wls718 | reverse complement strand
GCCCCGAAGGGCAGCTGACGTTACTTAACGCAGCGTGCGCACTGCGACGTCTGAATCTGTTGGAAGAAATCGTTACCTTTGTCATCCACCAGGATAAACGCCGGGAAATCTTCCACTTCAATTTTCCAGATGGCTTCCATCCCCAGTTCCGGGTATTCCACACATTCCAGGCTCTTGATACTGCCTTGCGCCAGCACTGCCGCAGGACCGCCGATGCTACCTAAATAGAAGCCACCGTGTTTACGGCAGGCGTCAGTAACCTGCTGGCTGCGGTTGCCTTTTGCCAGCATGATCATGCTGCCACCCGCAGACTGCAGTTGATCAACATATGAATCCATGCGCCCGGCGGTGGTTGGGCCCAGCGAACCCGAAGCATAACCTTCCGGCGTTTTCGCCGGACCCGCGTAATAGATTGGATGATCTTTAACATACTGCGGCAAACTTTCGCCGTTATCCAGACGCTCTTTCAGTTTTGCATGCGCAATATCACGTCCGACGATGATTGTGCCATTCAGTGACAGGCGCGTGGAAACAGGATACTGCGACAACTGAGCCAGGATCTCTTTCATCGGGCGGTTAAGATCGACGCGCACCGCTTCGCCTTCACCGGCCTGACGCAACGCTTCCGGGATGTACTTGCCGGGATTATTTTCCAGCTTCTCAATCCAGATCCCCTGGCGGTTGATTTTGGCTTTGATATTACGATCCGCTGAACAGGAGACGCCCATGCCAACCGGGCATGACGCACCGTGGCGCGGCAGGCGGATCACGCGAATATCGTGGGCGAAGTATTTCCCGCCGAACTGCGCGCCCAGTCCAAGGTTTTGCGCTTCAATCAACAGCTCTTTTTCCAGCTCGACATCGCGGAACGCCTGACCATGCTCATTACCTTCAGTCGGCAATTCATCATAATATTTTGCCGACGCCAGCTTAACGGTTTTCAGCGTTGCTTCTGCCGAGGTTCCACCAATCACAAAAGCAATGTGATACGGCGGACAGGCTGCGGTTCCCAGCGTACGCATTTTCTCGACCAGATAATTTTTCAATTTACCCGGCGTGAGCAGCGCTTTGGTTTCCTGATACAGATAGGTTTTATTCGCCGATCCCCCGCCTTTAGCGATGCAGAGGAATTTGTACTCGTCACCGTCCACGGTATACAGGTCTATCTGCGCAGGCAGGTTGGTTCCGGTGTTCACCTCGTTATACATATCCAGCGCGGCGTTTTGCGAATAGCGCAGGTTATCTTCGATATAAGTGTTATACACCCCACGCGCCAGAGCGGCTTCATCACCCCCGCCGGTCCAGACACGTTGCCCTTTTTTACCGACAATAATCGCCGTACCGGTGTCCTGGCAGGTCGGTAACACGCCTTTCGCCGCGATGTCGGAGTTACGCAGGAATTGCAGGGCCACATATTTGTCGTTTTCGCTGGCATCCGGGTCGCGAAGAATATCCGCAACCTGCTGCTGATGCGCCGGACGCAGCATAAATGAGGCATCATGAAATGCCTGGCGGGCAAGGAGGGTTAAGGCTTGCGGATCAACTTTAATGATTTCGTGGCCTTCAAATTCGGAAACGGAAACATGGTCGCTGGTCAACAGATAGTATTCGGTATCATCCTTTTTGAGGGGGAAAGGATGCTGATAATGAAAGGGTTTGTTTGACATTGTGCTCTCACTTACTGCTCGGTCTGGTTATTCTCTGGGCAGATGTTCCATTGCCCTGCTTCCCTGTCGCGGGTCCGGTTGTGCCAGCAACGGCCTTTGTGCAACCAGAATTGCTCAGGGTATTAAAAGCGAGTCACCATATCCTACACAAATTTTTAACAAAAACTGAGACAAGTACGACTTTTTACATGCGCAGGTTACTTCCCCGTAGGTTTCTTGGTTTAATAGTCAGAGATAATTCCACATTGAAACAGGGCTTGATAATGCAAAAACTCATCAACTCAGTGCAGAACTATGCCTGGGGAAGCAAAACTGCCTTAACGGAACTTTATGGCATTGAAAATCCGACCCAGCAACCGATGGCAGAGCTGTGGATGGGCGCCCATCCGAAAAGCAGTTCTCGGGTTCAGAACGCCGACGGCCAGACAGTTTCCCTGCGTGACGTGATCGAGCACGATAAGTCAGCACTGTTAGGTGATGCCGTAGCACAACGCTTTGGTGAACTGCCTTTCCTGTTTAAAGTGCTCTGCGCTGCCCAGCCTCTTTCGATTCAGGTCCACCCGAACAAACACAATTCTGAGGTTGGCTTTGCCAAAGAAAACGCCGCAGGGATCCCAATGGACGCCGCCGAGCGTAATTACAAAGATCCTAATCACAAGCCCGAACTGGTGTTTGCCCTGACGCCTTTCCTGGCGATGAATGCGTTTCGCGAGTTCTCCGAGATTGTGGCGCTGCTACAGCCAGTGTCTGGTGCGCATCCGGCCATCGCTCACTTCCTGCAGGAACCCAACGCCGAGCGTCTGAGCCACCTTTTCGCCAGCTTGTTGAATATGCAGGGTGAAGAGAAATCGCGTGCGCTGACCGTACTGAAATCTGCCCTTAACAGCCAACAGGGTGAGCCGTGGCAAACTATCCGTCTGATAGCGGATGTCTATCCGGATGATAGCGGCCTGTTCTCTCCGCTGCTGCTCAATGTGGTAAAGCTGAATCCAGGCGAGGCGATGTTCTTGTTTGCCGAAACCCCACACGCCTACTTGCAAGGTGTGGCGCTCGAGGTCATGGCCAACTCCGATAACGTACTGCGCGCCGGACTGACGCCGAAATACATCGATATTCCAGAATTGGTCGCCAACGTTCAGTTTGTCGCTAAACCGGCGAATCAACTGCTGACAACCCCAGTCAAAACAGAGAGTGAACTGGATTTCCCAATCCCGGTTGACGATTTCGCGTTCTCCCTACATGAACTGTCTGCCCGTGAAGCCACTATCAGCCAGCACAGCGCCGCCATTTTGTTCTGCGTTGAGGGCGAAGCCGTGCTGAGCAAGGGCGAGCAACGCTTGGTACTGAAAGCAGGTGAATCGGCATTTATCAGCGCCAATGAGTCGCCGGTGAACGTCAGCGGCACCGGTCGTTTAGCGCGGGTTTATAACAAGCTGTAGCAAGATACTGATATTTTTAACAACTCTTGCTAAGCTAGTAGTGAGTTAAAGACATGTCACCCCTCCAGGCGTCTTCAAACGCCTGGATTTATTTTATGGATATCGAAATGAAAAAAACGCTGGTAGCTGCGGGTGTGGTGGTTGCACTGGGAATCGTCTGGACGGGCGGTGCATGGTTCACGGGAAAGAAACTGGAAACCCATCTTGCTGAGATGGTGACGCAGGCAAACGATCAGCTCAAACGCCTCTCGCCCGAGGCAGGCATTGAGCTGAGTTATGAGAACTACCAGCGCGGCGTGTTCAGCAGCCAGCTGCAACTGGTGGTAAAACCTGTTGCTGGTCAGGAAAATGCCTGGCTGAAGCCAGGGCAAAGCATCATTTTGGATGAATCCGTCGATCATGGCCCTTTCCCGCTAGCCCAGCTTAAGTCATTCAACCTGGTACCCGCGATGGCCGCAGTCAAAACCACGCTGGTGAATAATGACGTCACCAAACCGTTATTTGACATTGCCAAGGGTGAGTCACCTTTCATCATCAATTCCCGCGTGGGCTATAGCGGCGATACCCGCTCTGACATATCTCTCAAGCCGCTGAGTTACGAAAAAGGCGATGAGAAAGTGGCCTTTAGCGGAGGCGAATTCCAGCTCAGCGCCGACAAAGACGGTAACGCGGTTTCCCTGACCGGTGAAGCGCAAAGCGGCGTGGTCAATGCGGTTAACGAGTACGATCAAAAAGTACAAGTTACCTTTAATAATCTGAAGACGGATGGCTCAAGCTCGGTTGCCAGCTTTGGTGAGCGTATTGGCGATCAGAAATTGTCCCTTGATAAGCTGTCTATTTCCGTCGAAGGCAAAGAGCTGGCGGTGCTGGAAGGCATGGGCATCGACGGTAAATCAGACCTGGTTAACGAGGGTAAAACCGTCAACAGCCAGCTGGATTACACGATCAACAGCCTGAAATTGCAGGGTCAAGATTTGGGAAGCGGTAAGCTGACGCTGAAAGTAGGCCAGATTGATGGCGAAGCATTACATCAGTTCAGCCAGCAGTATAGTGCCCAAACCAAAGCATTGATGTCACAGATTGACGTAGTGCAAAACCCGGAGCTGTATCAGCAGAAAGTGACCGAAGCGTTCTTCAGCGCTCTGCCTATTCTGATGAAGGGTGAGCCGGTTATTACCGTTGCGCCACTGAGCTGGAAAAATGCCAAGGGTGAGACCAGCTTTAATCTGTCCCTGTTCCTAAAAGACCCGAATGCGAACCAGGAAGAACCAAAAACGCTGGCCCAGGAAGTGGATCGCTCAGTGAAATCACTGGACGCAAAGCTGGCGATCCCAATGGATATGGCAACTGAGTTCATGACCCAGATTGCCAAACTGGAAGGGTATCAGCAGGAAGAAGCGGCAGGTATGGCGAAACAGCAGGTCAATGGTCTTGCTGCGATGGGTCAAATGTTCCGCATCACGACGGTACAGGACAACACCATCGGCTCCAGCCTGCAGTACGCAAATGGTCAGGTGACGCTCAACGGCCAAAAAATGCCGCTGGATGAGTTTGTCGGCATGTTTGGTATGCCAACACTTTCCGCACCAGATGCCCCGGCCATTCCGCAGCCGTAATTACCATCTGCGTGATGTCCGCCACAGCCCGATAAAGCGATTTATCGGGCTTTTTTACCTCTGGCGCATTACTTTTGCGTCACCAGTCTGGCGGATAACGTCAGATTGCGCGAATGCCCCTCATCACTGCTGATTCGCTGGAGTACGCGTTCAGCCAGTGTATATCCCATTTCACGCGCGGGCGTGCTGGCCCAAATAATCGGTAAATCATCCAGAGCGTTCTCTGCCACATCGGCAAAGGCGGCTAGCGAGATCTGCTGTTCAAAATAACGGTCAACGCCAATTTCACCACTCTGTCGCCCTGCTTTAATCAGGCCAAACCAAGCCCCAACGGCGATAGTTTCGTTATAGCACACCACCGCACTGATGGTCGGGTTATGCCGTAGTAGCGCCGTCACGGCGTCTGCGGCCTGCTTCTGGCTTGAGGCGCACTCCAGTACCCAATCGCTGTGAAAAGGCAGTCCAAATTTAAGCAGCGTGGCGCAATATCCCCCCACGCGTTCTGCACGGGTCAGAGAGGAGCTCTGTCCACCTAACCAGGCGATTCGTTGATGACCATGCCCGACAAGATGCTCAACTAACAGCTGCGCAGCCTGCATATTGTCGGGTCTGACGGTGTCAGCATCATCCAGATAGCTGGCGCGTGAAGCAAACACTACCGGAATACCCTTTTCACCGGCCAACTGCCGTAACGCGTCGCTGCTGCCCGCGGCTCCGGCGATCACCACCCCGTCAACACCCTGATTGAGTAACATCGAGAAACGCTGGACCAGCTGTTCGCCGTCCTTACCGCCATGCAGTAAAAATACCATCCGCCCCTGAGCTTCTAAGGCTTCCGTCAGTCCTGCCGTCAGTTCGGCATAAAACGGCGTCGAGAGATCGCGAACGATTAACCCAATAACCCCACTCTGCCCGCCACGCAGCACCGATGCCTGGCGGTTACGTACGAACCCCAGTTGTTCGATGGCAGCATTGACCCGTTCTCCGGTCGCTGATGAGATACGCCCTTTGCCGCTAAGAACCAATGAGACGGTACTGACTGAAACACCGGCCGCCAGCGCTACATCATGAATGGTTATTTTTTTGGCTATAGCCATAAAAACCAGAAAGCTCCCTGATAACGTGATGGATAAAACGTTTTATCAATCATCCGTATTTATACGCCCTATTATCCTTCGATAATGTGATTTGTAACGCACTAAAATTAGGTAAAACGTTTTATCTTCTCGCCATCATTCGTTGGTCGATTTTTTACAAGGAGTCGTTAGATGACGACGAGAACCACACCAAAAGTCACGTTATGGGAATTTTTCCAGCAGTTGGGCAAAACCTTTATGTTGCCCGTAGCACTGCTCTCGTTTTGCGGGATCATGCTGGGGATCGGCAGCTCATTAAGCAGCCATGATGTCATTACGCTGATCCCCGCGTTGGGGAACCCGATGTTGCAGGCGCTGTTTACCTGGATGAGCAAAGTCGGATCCTTCGCATTTAGTTTTCTGCCGGTGATGTTTTGTATCGCTATCCCGCTTGGCCTGGCGCGCGAAAACAAAGGCGTTGCGGCCTTTGCCGGTTTTGTCGGCTATGCGGTAATGAACCTGGCCGTCAACTTTTGGTTAACGGCCAAGGGAATATTGCCCACCACGGATGCGGCGATCCTCAAAGCCAACAACGTGCAAAACATTCTGGGGATCCAGTCGATCGACACTGGGATCCTCGGTGCGGTAATCGCCGGGATCATTGTCTGGATGCTGCATGAACGTTTCCACAACATTCGCCTACCGGATGCGCTGGCGTTCTTCGGTGGTACCCGTTTTGTGCCGATTATTTCGTCGGTAGTGATGGGACTGGTCGGGCTGGTCATTCCGCTGATTTGGCCGTTCTTCGCCATGGGTATCACTGGCTTGGGTAACATCATCAATAGCGCCGGTGATTTTGGTCCGATGCTGTTTGGTACCGGTGAACGTCTGCTGTTGCCGTTTGGCCTGCATCACATTCTGGTGGCCTTAATTCGCTTCACTGAAGCTGGCGGTACGCAGGAGGTGTGTGGTCATAGCGTTAGCGGCGCGCTGACTATTTTCCAGGCCCAATTGAGCTGCCCTACCACTCAGGGCTTCTCTGAAAGTGCCACGCGTTTCCTGTCCCAGGGCAAAATGCCGGCGTTCCTCGGCGGTTTACCGGGCGCTGCGTTAGCGATGTACCACTGTGCTCGCCCTGAAAATCGTCACAAAATTAAGGGATTATTAATCTCCGGCCTGATCGCCTGCGTGATTGGCGGTACCACCGAACCTCTGGAATTCTTATTCCTGTTCGTCGCACCAGTGCTGTACGTTATTCACGCACTGTTGACCGGACTGGGCTTCACTATCATGGCTGTGCTTGGCGTCACTATCGGCAATACCGATGGCAACCTGATTGACTTCGTGGTGTTTGGCATCCTGCACGGGTTGTCCACCAAGTGGTATCTGGTACCGGTTGTCGCTGCTATCTGGTTCGCGGTGTACTACGTCATCTTCCGCTTCGCCATCACCCGCTTTAATCTTAAAACACCGGGTCGTGATGTCGAAATTGCCAACAATATTGAGAAAGTCATGGCAGGAACGCCGGGCAAATCAGGCTATAACGTCCCGGCTATTCTGGCGGCGCTGGGTGGCGCAGAGAATATCGTCAGCCTGGATAATTGCATTACCCGCTTGCGTCTTTCCGTGAAAGATATGTCGCTTGTGAACGTGCAGGCACTGAAGGACAATCGCGCGATTGGTGTCGTTCAACTCAATCAGCATAA
This sequence comes from Citrobacter sp. wls718, assembly GCF_005280945.1. NCBI lineage: Bacteria > Pseudomonadati > Pseudomonadota > Gammaproteobacteria > Enterobacterales > Enterobacteriaceae > Citrobacter > Citrobacter sp. wls718. Next base: position 58,692 of record NZ_SZWV01000053.1, on the reverse strand, counting down.
CTTGCAGGTCGTCATCGGTCCGCAGGTCCAGTCGGTGAAGGACGAAATGACGGTTCTGATGAATACCGTACAGGCATAAGGGCAACAATATGTTTGATTTCTCAACTGAAGTGGACAGGCACGGTACCTGGTGCACCCAATGGGATTATGTCGCCGACCGGTTTGGTTCGGCCGACCTGCTACCATTCACCATCTCAGATATGGATTTTGCCACCGCACCATGCATTCTCCAGGCGCTGACGCAGCGCCTGTCACACGGTGTGTTGGGCTACAGTCGCTGGAAAAATGATGATTTTTTGGCGGCAATTAGCCACTGGTTCCTGACCCGCCATAACACCCAAATCGATCCGCAATCTGTAGTTTATGGCCCCTCCGTCATCTATATGGTGTCGGAGCTGATCCGTCAGTGGTCATCAACGGGTGACGCGGTGGTTATCCATACTCCAGCTTACGATGCGTTTTACAACGCCATCAAAGGCAACCAGCGTACAGTGCACCCTGTTGCACTGGAGAAACGTGCGCACGGCTGGTATTGCGATATGGCTAAGCTGGAAGAAACCCTCTCGCGGCCTGAAAGCAAAATTCTTCTGCTCTGTAGTCCGCAGAATCCGACCGGCAAGGTCTGGACCCGAGATGAACTGGAAACCATGGCCAGCATGTGTCAACGGCACGGCGTGAAGGTCATTTCCGACGAGATTCATATGGACATGGTATGGGATCAACAACCTCATATCCCATGGAGTCAGGTTGCTCGAGGCGACTGGGCGCTGCTCACATCCGGTTCCAAGAGTTTTAATATTCCGGCGTTAACCGGGGCTTACGGGATCGTTGAAGACGCCGATAGCCGTAACCACTACCTTGCGGCGCTAAAAGGCCGAGATGGCCTTTCCTCACCTGCCGTACTGGCGCTTACCGCGCATATTGCTGCTTATCAGCACGGCGCCCCGTGGTTGGATGCGTTACGCGATTATCTGGCCGCTAATCTGCACTATGTCGCACATGAGCTTAATGCTGCGTTCCCTGAGTTAAACTGGCAGATCCCACAATCAACTTATCTGGCATGGATTGACCTGCGTCCGCTCAATATTGATGATCATGCGTTGCAGGATGTACTCATCCATCAGCAAAAAGTCGCGATCATGTCGGGATATACCTATGGTGAAGAAGGTCGCGGTTTTGTCCGTCTTAATGCCGGATGTCCGCGTGCAAAACTGGAAAAAGGTGTGAATGGGTTAATAAACGCTATTCGTTCGCTACGCTGACTGTATTTGCGCAATGAGCCTTTTCATTGCGCAAATTTTACCTGCTGGGGAATCCGCCTTCTTTGTTACTCTCTCACCATTGCACAATAGGGCAATGTGAGAAAAAACAGTATTTTTCAGCTAACCGTGTATAGTGGGCTTCCACTCAAATCAGGAAGAGCCTATGTCTGAACGTAAAAATGTGAAATCCCGCCGTAATTTTCTTATCAAATGTCCTTGCCCTAACTGCACCGCGCATTCTGAACACAGTTTTTCTCGCGTACAAAAAGGTGCCATGTTGATTTGCCCGCAGTGCAATAAACTATTCCAGGCCGATACCAAACTCGTCGCGTAAACTGCTATTCAGATAACCGCTGCTCAAAACAATTATTATGAATTGCGGTTATCACAGCATAAATCATCACTCCGAATCTCACGACATCTGTCATCTATAATTTCAGCAAATATCACGCCTAAATTAGGCTATTACAAAGCGAATACCTACTTTCTGGATGGTTTTAGCGGATGATGTTTCTGTTGTATAATGGTGCGCACTTTTACTAAAAACAAAGAGTGCGACCATGATTGATAAATCCCTCCCCTTAACCGACATCCATCGCCACCTTGATGGCAACATTCGTGCGCAAACCATTCTCGATCTTGGCCGTCAGTTCAATTTAACGCTTCCCGCTCAAACGCTGGAAACGCTGATCCCGCACGTGCAGGTCACCTCGACAGAACCGGATTTAGTCAGTTTTTTGTCGAAGCTTGACTGGGGCGTGAAGGTACTGGCCTCACTGGATGCCTGCCGCCGCGTGGCATTTGAAAATATTGAAGATGCCGCCCGTAACGGGCTGCACTATGTGGAACTGCGCTTTTCGCCCGGCTATATGGCGATGGCGCATCAACTCCCCGTCGCGGGCGTGGTTGAAGCAGTAATTGCGGGCGTACGTGAAGGCTGCAAGGCTTTTGGCGTGGAAGCGCGCTTAATTGGCATTATGAGCCGTACTTTTGGCGAAGCCGCTTGCCTGCAGGAACTGGATGCACTGTTAGCACACCGTGACCACATTACCGCACTGGACCTGGCGGGCGATGAACTGGGTTTCCCAGGCAGTCTGTTCCTGTCTCATTTTAATCGGGCGCGCAATGCAGGCTGGCACATTACCGTGCACGCTGGTGAAGCAGCAGGCCCTGAAAGCATCTGGCAGGCAATAAGAGAACTGGGCGCTGAACGTATTGGCCATGGCGTTAAAGCTGTGGAAGATCGTGCATTGATGGATTTTCTTGCCGAGCAGCGAATTGGCATCGAATCCTGCCTGACCTCCAACATCCAGACCAGCACCGTTGCTTCACTGGCTGCACATCCGCTGAAGACGTTCCTCGAACAGGGTGTGTTGGCCAGTCTAAACACCGACGATCCCGCGGTTCAGGGCGTGGATATTATTCACGAATATACCGTTGCTGCTCCAGCTGCAGGGTTGAGCCGCGAGCAGATCCGTCAGGCGCAAATTAATGGTCTGGAAATGGCGTTTTTGAGTACTGAAGAGAAACGTGCGTTGCGTGAGAAAGTCGCAGCGGCATAACGATGATAGTGCCGGATAGCGCTAACGCTTATCCGGCATTTCCGTAATCAGGCAAGACACAACGTAGAACGATGTTTTGCCGATTCAATACCCAGCTCAATCAGTTCCATAATTTGAATGGCCTGTCGTGCTGGAACCGGGTTTTCACCATTGCCGTTCAGTGCATCACGGATACCCGCATAATAAGCCGGATAGTTACCCGGCACGGTTAACCAGGTCTCTTCCACACGTTCTTCGCCTTCGACCCGCGTCAGCACGCCATCGCGCATGTCGTAACCCCAGTCTTCCTGCGGCAAACGTTCACCATTTTTTAAACGTTCTTCCTGCGGATCAAGACCGTATTTCACATAGCTCCCACGCGAACCGTGCACGATGTAGCGTGCCGACTCGGCGGCAGCCAGCATGGTGCCGTGCAGAACCACCCGACGCTGAGGGTAAGTCAAAATAGCGTGGAAATAATCTGTCGATTGTGCGCCAGGACGCAATTGCGCAAGGTCCACCGTCAGGCTGACGGGCAAACCAAACAGGTTAATGGCCTGATCCAACAGATGCGGCGCTAAATCGTACCAGATTCCGCTTCCTGGTCCGCCCTGTTCACGCCAGCGGTCGCGGACCTGCGGACGGAAACGATCGAAGTGGGATTCAAAGTAAGCGACTTCACCCAACACTCCGTCTGCCAGCAGAGCTTTCAGCGTCAGGAAATCACTGTCCCAGCGGCGGTTATGAAAAACAGACAGCACACGACCCAGGCTACGCGCCAACGCATCCAGTTCGCGAGCTTGTGACAGTGTCACGGTAAATGGCTTATCAACAACCACGTGTTTACCCGCTTCCAGCGCTGCTTTAGCGAGCGGGAAATGCGTGTCATTCGGTGTGGGGATCACAATCAGGTCGATGCTGGGATCGTTAAACAGATGCTTAGGCTCACTCACCACCGTAACAGAAGGCCAGTCCGCCTTCACTTTTGCTTCGTCACTACTGGATACCGCGGCCAGCTCCAGCCCCGGGGTGCCCACAATCAGAGGGGCATGGAAAGTTTTGCTGGCATAGCCATAGCCAATCAGCCCAACGCGGATGTTGTCACTCATGTTATTGCCTCTCAATTCAGGACCGACCTATTTCACACCATACATCGCAACGTCACAACAGTTTAATAACCTTTGCAGGGAAAAGGTTGTTTCTTAAATTAAGTCAAACATATGCCACTTAGTGATAACTTGCTGCGAAAAAGTCGTCGAAATCGTTCCCAATGCTCTTGCCGTCTTACTTATTGATAAGTAACATTTGCCTCCTGTGTTTAAGGATAAATCAAAGCAAATGTCGTCAGTAATGAATCGTCTTATTGAGTTAACAGGTTGGATTGTTCTCGCGGTTTCCGTCATCCTTTTAGGTATTGCCACGCATATCGACAACTACCAGTCACCAGAACCAACGGCTTCGGTGCATGCGGTGCAGAAAAAATAACCCACGGCCTCCTTTTTTAACCCAGCAGTCGTGCTGGGTTAGGTTGTAACAGCGTCATTTCTATCAAAAATAGCGAATTGTGCAGTCCCCCACCTTGGCACTTATTGCCTGCGATAGCGAAGCGCGTTACCCTTTGATCGGGTGCTCAGCGTGCCTGCGTATCTATCAGTACGAACACTCTTATTTGTATCTTTGCACACCCTGCGTTTTTATCTGTGCAACCTTGTTTATTTTTTAATATTAACTACTCCGTTGGTGTTATTTTCTTAATATGGATCTCCACATATGACTGTTCAGGATTACTTATTAAAATTCCGCAAAATCAATTCCCTCGAAAGCCTGGAAAAACTGTTCGATCATCTTAACTACACGCTCACCGACGATCGCGACATTATCAATATGTATCGCGCGGCGGATCACCGCCGGGCGGAGCTAATCTCCGGGGGACGCCTGTTTGATATCGGCCAGGTGCCAAAATCCGTCTGGCATTATGTGCAATAAATAAGAAAGTAGCGCTCATCGTTAAAAGCTTTATAATAATCGCCCCAAAATGAATGGCATGTTTGTTTGCACGCGTAAATCTGGAGAAGAGATGACGACGACACCGGCACAACGTATCGGAGGCTGGCTACTTGGTCCACTGGCCTGGCTGTTAGTGGCGTTGTTGAGCGCTTCGCTGGCGATCCTGTTGTATGTAACTGCGCTGGCAACTCCGCAGACGTTTCAGACGCTCGGCGAACAAAGCGCCACTAATTTACTGTTATGGGGCGTTTCCTTTATTACCGCTATCGCCATGTGGTACTACACGCTGTGGCTGACTATCGCGTTTTTCAAACGCCGACGCTGTGTACCTAAGCACTACATTTTATGGTTACTGATCTCCGTGTTACTGGCTATTAAAGCCTTTGCGTTTTCACCTGTTCCGGATGCCTTTGCCGTCCGCCAGCTACTGTTCCCGTTGTTGGCTGCTGCATTGCTGGTGCCCTATTTCAAGCGTTCGCAGCGCGTGAAATCGACGTTTGTGAACCCGTAATAACCCTACAGTTAACCTGTTGTCGCCTGTTGTAGATTGTCAGATAATAGGCGGCTTTTTTATTTCAGGCCGAAAAATGACTGATTACCTGCTGCTGTTTGTCGGAACTGTACTGGTCAATAACTTTGTACTGGTCAAGTTTCTGGGTCTCTGCCCGTTTATGGGCGTTTCCAAAAAACTGGAAACGGCGATGGGCATGGGCCTCGCCACGACCTTTGTAATGACGCTGGCATCGATTTGCGCATGGCTGATTGACACCTGGATCCTAATCCCGCTCGATCTCATCTACCTGCGTACGCTGGCGTTTATCTTAGTCATCGCCGTGGTCGTGCAATTTACCGAAATGGTGGTGCGCAAAACGAGTCCTGCGCTGTATCGCCTGCTGGGGATCTTCTTACCGTTGATCACCACTAACTGTGCGGTACTGGGCGTCGCGTTGTTGAATATCAACCTCGGTCATAACTTTTTACAGTCGGCGCTGTACGGTTTTTCCGCTGCCGTCGGCTTCTCGCTGGTGATGGTACTGTTCGCCGCCATTCGCGAGCGCCTCGCCGTGGCTGATGTTCCGGCACCTTTTCGCGGTAATGCGATTGCGCTGATTACCGCCGGTTTAATGTCATTGGCCTTTATGGGCTTTAGTGGTTTGGTGAAGCTGTAATGAATGCTATCTGGATTGCCGTTGCCGCAGTGAGTCTACTGGGTCTGGCATTCGGCGCTGTTTTAGGCTATGCCTCCCGACGTTTTGCCGTTGAGGATGACCCGGTCGTTGAAAAAATCGATGAGATCCTTCCGCAAAGTCAATGTGGCCAGTGCGGTTACCCTGGCTGTCGCCCGTATGCGGAAGCGATTGGCTGTCAGGGCGAAAAAATCAATCGCTGCGCCCCCGGCGGTGAAGCGGTGATGCTAAAAATTGCGACGCTGCTGAACGTCGATCCGCAGCCTATTGATGGTGATGAACAGGACGTTACGCCGGTGAGAATGCTGGCGGTCATTGATGAAAATAACTGTATTGGCTGTACAAAGTGCATTCAGGCCTGCCCGGTTGATGCCATCGTCGGCGCGACGCGTGCGATGCACACAGTCATGAGCGATCTCTGTACCGGATGCAACCTGTGCGTTGATCCTTGCCCGACTCAGTGTATTGAATTACGTCCGGTTGCCGAAACGCCTGATAGCTGGAAGTGGGATTTGAACACTATCCCCGTGCGCATCATTCCCGTGGAACAACATGTTTAAGCTATTCTCTGCATTCAGAAAAAACAAAATTTGGGACTTCGAAGGCGGCATTCATCCGCCCGAAATGAAAGCCCAGTCAAACGGCACGCCGCTGCGACAAGTACCACTGCCGCCGCGTCTGGTGATTCCGCTCAAACAGCATATTGGTGCTGAGGGTGAACTGTGCGTAAACGTCGGTGACCACGTCCTGCGCGGCCAGGCGCTGACGCGTGGACGAGGCAAAATGCTGCCAGTGCACGCGCCAACCTCCGGCACCGTTGTGGCCATTGCTCCGCACTCCACTGCGCACCCTTCAGCATTGGCCGAGCTCAGCGTCATAATCGATGCTGATGGCGAAGATCGCTGGATTGAGCGTGAAGGCTGGGCTGACTATCGTTCCCGCAGCCGAGAAGAGCTTATTGCCCGTATTCATCAGTTCGGCGTTGCCGGACTGGGCGGTGCTGGTTTCCCTACTGGCGTAAAACTGCAGGGCGGCGGCGATAAAATTGAAACATTGATCATCAACGCTGCGGAATGTGAGCCCTACATTACCGCTGACGATCGCCTGATGCAGGATTGTGCAGCTCAGGTAGTGGAAGGCATCCGCATTCTGGCCCACATTCTTCAACCGCGCGAAATATTGCTGGGGATTGAAGATAACAAACCGCAAGCGATATCAATGCTGCGCGCGGTGCTGGCGGACTCACATGATATCAGCCTGCGCGTTATCCCAACCAAATATCCTTCCGGCGGCGCGAAGCAGTTGACCCAAATTCTGACCGGAAAACAGGTCCCACACGGTGGACGCTCCTCGGATATCGGCGTCCTGATGCAAAACGTCGGTACGGCCTATGCTATCAAACGCGCCGTGATCGACGGGGAACCGATCACCGAACGCGTCGTAACGCTGACCGGCGAAGCCGTTAGCCGTCCGGGCAACGTCTGGGCACGTTTAGGGACGCCTGTTCGCCACCTGCTTGATGACGCAGGTTTTTGCCCTTCCGCAGAGCAAATGGTCATCATGGGCGGCCCGCTAATGGGCTTCACTCTCCCCTGGCTTGATGTCCCCGTAGTGAAGATCACCAACTGCCTGCTGGCGCCATCTGCCAGTGAAATGGGTGAACAGCAGGAAGAAAAAGGCTGCATTCGCTGTAGCGCCTGCGCCGACGCCTGCCCGGCCGATCTCTTGCCTCAGCAGCTTTACTGGTTCAGTAAAGGACAGCAGCACGACAAAGCAATCGGTCACAATATCGCTGACTGCATTGAATGCGGTACCTGTGCGTGGGTATGTCCCAGCAATATTCCGCTGGTGCAGTATTTCCGTCAGGAAAAAGCTGAGATTTACGCCATAAGCCAGGAAGAAAAACGCGCCGCAGAGGCAAAAGCACGATTCGAAGCCAGACAGGCACGCCTGGAGCGTGAAAAAGCCGCGCGTCTTGAACGTCATAAAAGCGCCGCCGTTCAGCCTGCCGCGAAGGACAACGATGCCATTGCTGCCGCACTTGCACGGGTGAAAGAGAAACAAGCACAGGCTTTACAACCGATTGTTATTCAGGCCGGAGAGAAACCGGATAATAGTGCCGCCATTGCCGCCAGAGAAGCACGGAAAGCACAGGCCCGGGCCAAACAGGCGGAAAATGTGCCTGCTACCGACAGCACCACCGATACCGATCCGCGCAAAGCCGCGGTAGAAGCCGCTATTGCCCGTGCCAAAGCACGCAAGCTTGAGCAGCAACAGGCCGTCGCCGAGACTGCAGAACCGGTTGACCCGCGCAAAGCCGCGGTAGAAGCCGCCATTGCCCGCGCTAAAGCACGCAAACTTGAGCAGCAGCAGGCCGTCGCCGAGACAGACGAACCGGTTGACCCGCGT
>NZ_SZWV01000053.1:25127-50276 GCF_005280945.1 Citrobacter sp. wls718 | reverse complement strand
AAAGCACGCAAACTTGAGCAGCAGGTTGTCGCCGAGACCACCGAACCAGTTGATCCACGCAAAGCCGCCGTTGCGGCCGCTATTGCACGCGCTCAGGCTAAAAAGGCCGCCCAGCAGCAGGTTGTTAACGAGGAATAAATGGTATTCAGAATCGCAAGCTCTCCCTATACCCATAACCAGCGCCAGACATCGCGTATTATGCTGCTGGTGTTAATTGCCGCGTTACCGGGGATTGCCGCTCAGCTTTGGTTTTTTGGTTGGGGCACGTTGGTACAGATTTTTCTCGCCGCCATCAGCGCCATTGCCGCTGAAGCAGGCGTATTGAAACTGCGTAAACAGCCGGTTGTCGCTATTTTAAAAGACAACTCTGCCTTGCTCACCGGGCTACTGCTTGCCGTCAGCCTTCCGCCGCTGGCCCCCTGGTGGATGGTGGTCCTGGGTACCGTATTTGCCGTGATCATTGCCAAGCAACTGTATGGCGGCCTCGGGCAAAACCCGTTTAACCCGGCGATGATCGGCTATGTGATTCTGCTTATCTCCTTCCCGGTGCAGATGACAAGCTGGCTTCCCCCGCATGAAATTGCGGCCACGGTACCGGGATTTGTTGACGCCATTAACGTCATTTTTACCGGACATACCTCAAGCGGCGGTGATATGAACACCTTACGCATGGGTATCGATGGCATTAGCCAGGCGACGCCGCTTGATACGTTCAAGACATCGTTGCACGCCGGACGCACGGTAGAACAGGTTATGCAGTACCCCATTTACAGCGGGATGCTTGCAGGAGCAGGCTGGCAGTGGGTAAACCTGGCCTGGCTGGCGGGCGGCGTCATGCTATTGTGGAAAAATGCTATTCGCTGGCATATTCCGGTCAGTTTCCTGCTGTTGCTCGCTGTCTGTGCAACGTTAGGCTGGCTTTTCTCTCCCGAGTCGCTGGCGTCACCACAGCTGCACCTGCTCTCTGGCGCAACCATGCTCGGTGCGTTCTTTATTCTTACCGATCCCGTTACGGCATCGACAACCAATCGCGGTCGGCTGATTTTTGGTGCACTTGCCGGTCTGTTGGTATGGCTGATTCGCAGTTTTGGTGGGTATCCGGATGGCGTGGCCTTTGCGGTATTGTTGGCAAATATCACGGTCCCGTTGATTGATTATTACACCCGCCCTCGCGTGTACGGACATCGCTAAGGACACCCTATGTTGAAAACGATTCGTAAACACGGTATCACTCTGGCACTCTTTGCCGCTGGTTCTACGGGCTTAACAGCGGCAATCAATCAGCTGACTAAGTCTACGATTGACGAGCAGGCAACGCTGCAGCAAAAAGCGCTGTTTGATCAGGTTCTGCCAACTGACCGCTACAATAATAATCTGCGCGACAGCTGTTATCTGGTCACGGCTCCGGCGTTGGGTAAAGGGATACACCGTGTTTATATTGCCCGCCAGGACGAGCGACCGGTCGCTGCCATCCTCGAAGCCACCGCGCCAGACGGCTACTCCGGCGCGATACAACTGCTGGTTGGTGTCGATTTTAACGGTACCGTGCTGGGTACGCGGGTCACGGAGCATCATGAAACGCCGGGTCTGGGCGATAAAATCGAGCTTCGACTGTCCGACTGGATAACGCACTTTAGCGGCAAAACGATCTCTGCTGAAAACGATCCTCATTGGGCGGTGAAAAAAGATGGCGGTGACTTCGACCAGTTCACCGGTGCCACCATCACCCCCCGCGCAGTCGTCAATGCGGTGAAACGCGCGGGCCTGTATGCACAGACGTTGCCTGCACAACTTCCTCAACTTCCCGCCTGTGGAGAATAAACCATGAGCGAAATTAAAGACGTTATTGTTCAGGGATTGTGGAAAAACAACTCCGCACTGGTACAGTTACTTGGCATGTGCCCGCTGCTGGCAGTCACCTCTACCGCGACCAATGCCCTTGGGCTGGGACTTGCTACCACACTGGTTTTAACGCTAACCAACCTGACCATCTCTGCCCTGCGCCGCTGGACGCCGTCTGAGATTCGTATTCCTATTTATGTCATGATCATCGCGTCGGTAGTCAGTGCCGTACAGATGCTTATTAACGCCTACGCCTTCGGGTTGTATCAGTCGTTGGGGATCTTCATCCCGTTGATTGTGACCAACTGTATTGTGGTTGGTCGTGCCGAGGCCTTTGCGGCAAAAAAAGGCCCCGCACTCTCCGCGCTGGATGGGTTTTCCATCGGAATGGGGGCAACCGGTGCGATGTTTGTGCTGGGCTCACTGCGCGAGATTATCGGCAACGGCACGTTGTTTGATGGCGCTGATGGTCTGCTGGGTAGCTGGGCAAAAGTGCTGCGCATTGAGATTTTCCATACAGACACACCGTTCCTGTTAGCCATGCTGCCGCCAGGCGCGTTCATCGGGCTGGGGCTGATGCTGGCCATCAAGTATCTTATTGACGAGAAGATGAAGAAACGTCGCGCGCAGGCTGCGTTAACAGACGTTCCGGCGGGTGAAACAGGGAATGTGTCATGAACAAAGCAAAACGGCTGGAAATACTGACGCGCCTGCGCGATAACAATCCGCACCCCACCACCGAACTCAATTTTACGTCGCCGTTTGAGCTACTGATTTCGGTGCTGCTTTCGGCGCAGGCGACCGATGTCAGCGTCAATAAAGCCACCGCAAAACTGTACCCTGTCGCTAACACCCCAGCCGCGATGCTGGAACTCGGGGTCGACGGCGTAAAGTCTTATATTAAGACCATCGGATTGTTCAACAGCAAAGCGGAGAACGTGATTAAAACCTGCCGTATTTTGCTCGAACAGCACAATGGCGAGGTTCCGGAGGACAGAGCAGCACTGGAAGCGTTGCCTGGCGTCGGGCGTAAAACCGCCAACGTGGTGCTCAATACCGCCTTTGGCTGGCCCACTATCGCTGTCGATACTCATATATTTCGGGTGTGTAACCGAACACAATTCGCCCCAGGGAAAAACGTCGAGCAGGTCGAAGAAAAACTGCTGAAAGTCGTTCCCAGTGAATTTAAAGTCGACTGCCATCACTGGTTAATTCTTCATGGTCGCTACACCTGCATTGCCAGGAAGCCGCGCTGCGGCTCCTGTATCATTGAGGATCTCTGTGAATTCAAAGAAAAAGTCGACATCTAATGCAATCGGGGTAACGTTCGTTGCCCCTTATTACCATAACGATTAGTTATGCACTCTCCAATCGCTTAATCCCCGACAATGATGCCATGCTATTGCGTATATCTAATGCAATATTCTTGTGCTTTAACACCTGAGCAGGTTAATCGTTTTTTTAGTAGTAGAAATTTCTATTCATACGTGATCAAGATCACATTGATAATTTGATGTTAATTTTTCTTATTTTTATAGTTAAAATGACAATCAGATGAGCTATTCTCGTCGATTCGATACAAAACATTACACTGGGTATTTTTCAGATAATGGCCTATATCACTGGATTCAACACTGAATAGCAGAACATATCGCCGCTTTGCCATTTTCGCCCCCATTGAACAGTGAAAAAAACTGCCATTTTTCAATTGAAGAAATTTAACGCTAGATAACATTTACCTGCCCCGATGATTTCACCACTCTGGATATATGTAACAGAATATTACAAACCTCTTGTCTGAAGGGGCAAGATAGTGAACATTACTTGCCGTTTCCCCTCCCACTATAACAATCGGACGGATGAACTTGACTCATCACGTACCTGAACACCCCCGTAGATATGGGATGTAAAAAAAGAGGTAAAAGTGTCTACTGCAAACAATAAACCAACTGAAAGCGTGAGCTTAAACGCCTTCAAACAACCAAAAGCGTTCTATCTCATTTTCTCAATTGAGCTGTGGGAACGTTTTGGCTACTACGGCCTGCAAGGGATTATGGCCGTCTACCTGGTGAAACAACTGGGTATGTCAGAAGCGGATTCCATCACCCTTTTCTCCTCCTTTAGTGCCCTGGTTTACGGCCTGGTGGCTATTGGCGGCTGGTTAGGTGATAAAGTCCTGGGTACTAAGCGTGTCATTATGCTGGGTGCCATTGTACTGGCTATCGGTTATGCGCTGGTCGCATGGTCCGGTCATGATGCTGGTATCGTATATATGGGTATGGCGGCCATCGCGGTCGGTAATGGCCTGTTTAAAGCGAACCCATCTTCCCTGCTTTCTACCTGCTATGCCAAAGATGACCCGCGTCTTGATGGTGCATTTACTATGTACTACATGTCCGTCAACATCGGTTCATTCTTCTCAATGCTTGCTACTCCATGGCTGGCGGCACGATACGGCTGGAGCACCGCATTCGCACTGAGCGTCGTCGGGATGCTGATTACCGTCGTAAACTTCGCATTCTGCCAGCGTTGGGTTAAACAATACGGGTCTAAACCAGACTTTGAGCCGATCAACTTCCGCAACCTGCTGCTGACCATTGTTGGCGTGGTGGTGTTGATTGTTATCGCAACATGGTTACTGCACAACCAGGGCATTGCACGTATGGTTCTGGGCGTCGTGGCTATGGGTATCGTGTTTATCTTCGGTAAAGAAGCCTTCGCCATGAAAGGTGCCGCACGTCGTAAAATGATCGTCGCCTTCATTCTGATGCTGGAAGCGATTATCTTCTTCGTGCTGTACAGCCAGATGCCGACATCACTGAACTTCTTTGCAATTCGTAACGTTGAGCACTCTATTCTGGGCATCGCGTTCGAACCTGAGCAGTATCAGGCACTGAACCCGTTCTGGATCATCATTGGTAGCCCAATCCTTGCCGCTATCTATAACAAGATGGGTGACACCCTGCCAATGCCGACCAAGTTTGCTATCGGTATGGTGCTGTGTTCCGGTGCGTTCCTGATCCTGCCGCTGGGTGCGAAATTTGCCACCGATGCGGGTATCGTTTCCGTTAACTGGCTGATCATTTGCTACGGTCTGCAGAGTATCGGTGAACTGATGATCTCTGGTCTGGGTCTGGCAATGGTTGCGCAGTTGGTACCACAGCGTCTGATGGGCTTCATCATGGGTAGCTGGTTCCTGACCACTGCCGGTGCAAACATCATCGGTGGCTATGTTGCTAACATGATGGCTGTACCGGAGAATGTGACCGACCCACTGATGTCTCTGGAAGTCTATGGCCGTGTGTTCCTGCAAATCGGTATTGCAACGGCAGTTATCGCTGTTCTGATGCTGCTGACAGCACCGAAGCTGAACCGTATGACTCAGGACGATGATGTCAGCGAGAAAGCCTCTAAGACCGCAACAGCGTAATTCTCAGGGAAACTTCTTTTCAGGCCGCTAACTGATGTTAGCGGCTTTTTTTTTGGCTGAGGTCGCACTACCATACGATATACCTCAGCCAAAAGGAGTTACCGATGAAACTGTTCTACAAACCGGGCGCGTGTTCTCTCGCTTCGCACATCACGCTTCGCGAAAGCGGTAAAGATTTCACCCTTGATGGTGTTGATCTGATGAAGAAACGCCTGGAAAACGGCGATGATTTTTTCGCGGTAAACCCAAAGGGACAAGTTCCTGCTCTGCTGCTGGACGATGGTACGCTCCTAACCGAAGGTGTGGCCATCATGCAGTACCTGGCCGATTCGGTACCCGATCGCCAGCTTCTTGCCCCAACCAGCAGCCTCTCGCGTTACAAAACGCTGGAATGGCTTAACTATATTGCGACAGAACTGCATAAAGGCTTTACGCCATTATTCCGTCCCGATACGCCGGAAGAGTACAAGCCGACCGTACGCGCACTGCTGGAGAAAAAAATGCAGTATGTGAACGATTCACTGCAGGACAACCCGTGGATCTGCGGCCAGCGTTTTTCCATTGCAGATGCTTATCTGTTCACCGTACTGCGTTGGGCGTATGCCGTGAAATTGAATATGGCAGGATTAAGCCATATCGAAGCCTATATGGCGCGGATGGCTGAGCGCCCGGCAGTGGCAGCGGCGCTTAAGGCAGAAGGGTTAAATTAATGGTTGTTGCCGGGTGGCGCTTGCTCACCCGGCCTACAGCCAAACAAACGTAAGCCCGATAAGCGTGAGCGCCATCGGGCATTGATTACAGCTGCGTAGCGCTAAAATAGTGTTCCGGTTTTGCAATGCGATCCTGAGCAGCAACGACCTGCAGTTCATACTCATGCATCTCTTTGGTCGCAATCATAATCTCATACACCGCCGCCGTTACATGCTCAAGCGCCTGCTGCACCGTCGCGCCCTGTAACAGTTTCACCAGTAGCAAACCGCTGGTCACATCACCCACACCCACAGGCTGACGCGCACCAAAATCCACCAGCGGACGACTGATATGCCACGCCTGCTCAGCGGTGACCAGCAGCATCTCGAAACGGTCGGGACTCATCCCTGCGCGAGCAAGATGTTTCACCAGCACCACCTCAGGCCCTTGAGCAATCAGCTCACGCGCCGCTAATACCGCTTCATCAACGTTGGTCACCGCGTGCTCGCAAAGGATCTCAAGCTCTACCAAATTAGGCGCGATAATATCGCTGGCCGGTAACGCGTGGCGCACGTGAAACTCGGCGACGCCCGGTGCGACAATACAGCCTTTTTCCGGATGTCCCATCACGGGGTCGCAGAAATACTTCGCCTGTGGATTAGCCGACTTTACCTGACGGACAATTCCCAGAATATGTTCGCCCTGCTCTGCTGAACCGAGGTAGCCGCTCAGCACAGCATCACAAGTTTTAAGTTTATCGATATCGGCAATACCCTGGACAATTTCGGTCAGGTGGCTGGGCGGCATCACGCAGCCGGTCCATTTGCCGTATTGGGTATGGTTAGAGAACTGAACGGTATTAAGAGGCCAGACGTTGGCGCCAAGACGGCGCATCGGAAATTCTGCTGCACTGTTGCCCGCATGACCAAAAACAACGTGGGACTGGATGGCGAGGATATTCTTCATTTTTTTACCTGAACAAAAATAAGGGAGTGATTTCTCACTCCCATTCCTTAACGCATTATTTCCAGCAAATCAGACAATAGTTCTTTTTGCCGCGGCGCAGTAACGTGTAGCGCCCAAACAAAATGTCACTGTCCTGGAAGAAGTATTCCGGATCTGACTGTTTTTCACCGTTGATGGTTACCGCATTCGACGCAATGGTCTTACGCGCCTGGCCGCGAGACGGCTGCAGTTCTGAGTCCACCAGCGCCTGCATCAGATCGGCACCTTTTTCCATTTCGATCATCGGCACGCCATCCTGCGCCAACTGCTCGAAGTCAGCTTCGCTGAGATCGCTTAAGTTCCCGTTGAACAGGCATTCGGTGATGCGTTTTGCCGCCACCAGACCTTCTTCACCGTGAACCAGACGCGTAACCTGCTCCGCCAGAACATACTGGGCACGCGGCGCTTTACCGCTGTTCTTATCTTCTTCTTCCAGGGCATTGATCTCTTCAATGTCCATAAAGGTGAAGAATTTAAGGAAGCGATAGACATCAGCATCGGCTGTGTTAATCCAGAACTGGTAGAACTTGTACGGACTGGTTTTCTTCGGATCCAGCCAGACTGCGCCACCTTCCGTTTTACCGAACTTGGTCCCGTCTGCTTTGGTGATCAGCGGAACCGTCAGGCCGAACACCTGATTCTGATGTAAACGGCGGGTCAGATCGATACCGGAGGTAATGTTACCCCACTGGTCAGAACCCCCGATTTGCAGCGCCACACCGTGCAGTTTGTTCAGGCAGGCGAAGTCATACCCTTGCAGCAGGTTGTAAGAAAACTCGGTAAAGGAGATGCCCTGATCGTCACGGTTCAGACGCTGCTTCACCGCTTCTTTGTTGATCATCTGGTTCACAGAGAAATGCTTGCCGATATCACGCAGGAAAGTCAGTACATTCATACCGCCAAACCAGTCGTAGTTGTTCGCAGCAATCGCGGAGTTGTCGCCACAGTCGAAATCGAGGAACGGTGCAACCTGTTTGCGGATTTTATCCACCCACTCTTGCACGGTGTCTTCGGTATTCAGTTTACGCTCGGCGGCTTTAAAGCTCGGGTCACCAATCAGACCGGTTGCACCACCTACCAGTGCGACAGGCTTATGGCCTGCCTGCTGGAAGCGTTTCAGGCATAACAATGGAACCAGATGCCCCAAATGCAAGCTGTCAGCGGTAGGGTCGAAGCCGCAATAGAGCGCGATCGGGCCTTGCGCCAGTCGCTCTGCTAACGCTTCTTCGTCCGTCACCTGGGCCACCAGCCCCCGCTCTTGCAATTGTTTAATCAAGTTACTGCTTGCCATCAAAATCTCCATGTATAAAACGACTGCACCTTTGCCGGTACACGACTTTTCGCCTGATGCGAAAGAGACATAGAATAAAGCGCCGGATTCATCAGTGCCAGCGCTTAAAACAAGAATTTTGCATCTTTAGGGGGCCAGGCGATCGATTTTCCACGCGTTGTCTTCACGCTGGTATAAAAAACGATCGTGTAAGCGGTTTTCGCCGCCCTGCCAGAACTCCATTTGCTCAATACTCACGCGAAAACCGCCCCAGAAACTTGGCAGCGGGACTTCCCCCTGCTGAAACTTCTGCTTCAGTTCAAGAAATTTGCTTTCGAGAATACCGCGTGCGGAGATACGACTGGATTGTTTTGATACCCAGGCGCCAATTTGGCTGTCGCGTGGGCGACTGTGGAAGTACTTCACTACCTCAAGCGTAGAAAGACGTTCGGCCTTACCAATCACCATCACCTGCCGTTCCAGCGTATGCCACGGAAACAGCAGGCTAATGCGGGGGTTATGCTCTATCTGGTGCGCCTTACGGCTGCCCATGTTGGTATAAAATACCAAACCTTTGTCATCATAATGTTTGAGCAACACGATGCGCTGGTACGGCTGGCCGTTTTCATCAACGGTGGCCACTACCATGGCAGTCGGATCGGCGAGTTTGGCGTCACAGGCTTGTCCGAGCCAGCGCTCAAAAAGCGCAAGCGGCTCGGCGGGAAGATCGCGGCGGCGAAGACCGCCTTTCGTGTATTCACGGCGCAGATGCGCGATTTGCTGCAATTCGTCGTTATCAGACATGATGTTTGGGCTACGGATTGTCAGTGGGTGACGCTATTGTGCGCCGCCCAGGTGAAAATCTCAACGCTTCGGGTTCTGTAACTGACAGTTATTTAACACAACTCTGTCACGTTTATAGACCGTCGCACTGTCGCCTTTAGACCAAAAGACATAGATGCCATCGGTGTAACGCGCGCCCGATGCTGATACACCCTGTTTAAGATTCACTAACTGATTATCGTAAACAAAGCTTGCCGTTTGTTGGGTATTGTTCAATTTCACGGTCAGCGGTTTTTCATCACAGCGATATTCGAGGGTATCCGTTTGCATACGCTCGACAAATTGGTTGTAGACACTACAGCCGGTAAGCAGTACCGGCAAACATACCAATAACAGTTTTTTCATAGCCCTATCCTGAAGACATTCCTGGTCCCGGAGGGGAATAACCCCCTCCCTAACATCCCTAGTTTACCGGCATCGTCGCCAGGATAATTTCAGTTAACTCTGAGTTCGTGGGTTTGCGGGAAAAATAGCGCCTAAAACGCTGGATTCCGTCGCACCGGTAACTGAGGGTAAATTGCCCGGTAATCCCGCCAGCGTGCGCCATGCCAGCCAGGCAAAAGCTAACGCTTCCATATCATCCCCGCTAATACCGGCTTCATCGGTCGAGGTCACTTCCGTGCCGGGCAACAGTGCCGCCAGGCGCATCATCAGCAGCGGATTACGGCTTCCACCGCCGCAGACCATCAAGCGCTCGCAGCCACCACTCAACAGGACCTGCTCGGATATCGTCACCGCCGTCAGTTCAGCAAGCGTCGTCTGCACATCACGCGCGGCCAGTCCCGGGAACTGCGCCAGATGACGTTCGATCCAACCATAATTAAAGTACTCGCGGCCGGTGCTTTTAGGTGCCGGCGCGGCAAAATAGGGATCGCTCAGCATGCTTTGCAACAACGGAAGAATAACCGTACCTTCGCAGGCCCATTGCGCGTCTTTATCGTAAGGTTTTCCACATTGCCGCCAGATCCAGGCATCCATCAGCATATTACCTGGCCCGGTGTCATAACCGCGTACAGGGCGCTGAGGAATAAGCAGTGACAAATTAGCTATACCGCCGATATTCAACACCATCCGACGCTCAGTTGGGTGTGCCAACAGCGCCTGATGAAAAGCAGGAACCAGCGGTGCACCCTGCCCGCCTAGCGCAATATCACGCCGGCGAAAATCGCCGACTACGGTGATGCCGGTATGCGCCACAATCTGGTTGTTGTCGCCAATTTGCAGGGTATGCGGCGCACTGCCTGTCGGCTCATGCCAGACGGTTTGTCCGTGGCAGCCAATTGCGACAATATCCTGCGGCTTTAATTTTTGCTGCGCCAGCAGCGCATTTACCGCCTCGGCGAATAAACGCCCCAATTGCGTATCCAGTTGCCCATACTGCGAGAGTGTGAGTTGCTGCCCCTGGCAGATATCGAGAATGGCCTGTTTCAAATGGAGAGGGATGGGCCAGGTCAGACTCGCCTGCTGCGCGACCATCGTTTCATCTATTGCTGCCAGCACAACATCAACACCATCAAGGCTGGTTCCAGACATAACACCGATAAAACGGCCCGATTTCATACGTCATCCTTTTAAACACGTTAGCCTTGACACTCAACCATAAAGTGCTGATTAATTCCATGCTTCGTTGATGATTTTTGATGGCTAATCATGACAAGCCACCATCTATTCAATCAATTTGATGAATGATTCGTTTATACTCAGTTAACCTGATTTCGGTTAAGATTTTCATACTGTTCCAGTAGAACATGTGACCTTAGGCTCACAAATGCCATATAATTTAACCATGAAGGGTGCTTTATTAGCGTTTCGTGGTGTAAAGGAGAGTTATAAATGATTAAACGTGCACTGATTGTTTCATTAATGGGATTATCTTTGGCGGGTTGTGTTAACAGTGATAGTCTTTCAGGTGACGTGTATACCGCATCCGAAGCGAAACAGGTACAGAACGTAACCTACGGTACGATCGTTCATGTCCGTCCGGTGCAAATTCAGGGTGGCGATGATGCCAACGTCATCGGCGCGATCGGCGGCGCTGTACTCGGTGGATTCCTTGGTAACACCGTCGGCGGCGGTTCTGGTCGTTCATTAGCTACGGCGGCAGGTGCGGTTGCAGGCGGCGTAGCAGGTCAAAGCGTCCAGGGTGCGATCAATAAAACACAGGGTGTGGAACTGGAAATCCGTAAGGATGACGGGAACACCATTATGGTGGTGCAGAAACAAGGCGCGACCAAATTCGCTTCAGGTCAGCGTGTTGTGATGGCCAGCAACGGCAAAGAAGTTACCGTTTCTCCGCGCTAATCGAATTTACGTGTGGTCAGTCAGATACTGGCCACACGTAGATTTTCGCATCAGCCCTGAGACTGTAGCTCAATAATATTGTGTTCCAGTCGGGCAACCAGTTTAATCAGCAGATTAATTTCCTCGGTTGAAATCCCTTCCAGAATCTCTCCACGCGTTTTGTTGATAACCGCTTCCATATCAGCGATCAGCGGCTCGGCTTTCTCCGTCAGTTTAATTCTCTTTGCTCGACGATCGCTGGCGCAAGTCTGTCGTGAAATGAGTCCCTTTTCTTCCAGTTGGTCGAGCGTACGCACCAGAGAAGGCTGCTCAATCCCTATCGCTTTAGCCAGCTGGATCTGCGATTGATCCGGTGGCAGCTGATGAATGTTGTGCAGCGTCACCCAATGCGTCTGCGTCAACTCCAAAGGCTTCAGGCGATGGTCAATCAGAGCACGCCAAATGCGCACCAACCGTGCCAGATCAGAACCTAGTGGCGATTCCAATTTCATCTCCTTATAATTAGCTTGCTAAGTTGTTATGCTGATTTTAGAATAGTGTGCAGCATTTGTATTCCCAAAACAAATGTATTGCCAAATTTGCTTACCGGATGACATTTTTTCAGACATTATGCGTTAAAGAGACTGATTGTCCCTTTTTTTGCTAAACCTATAGCAATGCTCTCTTCCGTCAAGGATTTTGCCCGTGAAGTTTATGTTTAATGCAACAGGATTGCCCCTACAAGATTTAATGATCGGTGCATCTGTTTACTTCCCTCCACTTTTCAAAGCGTTTATCTGCGGATTTATCTTCTGGTTGGTTGTTCATCGCGTACTGCGCGACTGGATGTACTCCGGCGAAATCTGGCATCCCTTGTTAATGGATCTGTCGCTCTTTGCGCTTTGCGTGTGTCTGGGCTTTGTTATGCTGATTGTGTGGTGATTATGTCGCTCAAAACCGTTAAATACTTCTCCACTATTATAGTCGCAGTTGTTGCCGTTCTCGCGGGTTGGTGGATGTGGAATTATTATATGCAGTCCCCCTGGACGCGCGATGGCAAAGTTCGTGCGGAGCAGGTCAGTATCACCCCACAGGTTTCCGGCAGCATTACCCAACTCAATATTAAAGATAATCAGTTTGTTAATGCAGGCGACGTGCTGTTTGTTATCGATAAGACGCCGTTTCATATTGCTGAACTGAATGCACAGGCGCAGCTGGCGAAAGCACAGTCCGATCTGGCAAAGGCTAATAACGAGGCCAATCGCCGCCGTCATCTGTCGCAAAATTATATCTCTGCCGAGGATCTGGACACGGCCAACCTCAACGTGAAAGCAATGCAGGCAAGCGTGGAGGCAGCCCAGGCCCAATTACGGCAAGCGCAGTGGCAATTGACCCAAACGGAAGTTAAAGCTCCAGTCGCTGGTTGGGTGACGAATCTTTCTACACGCAGTGGCGATTATGCCAGTACCGGTAAACCCCTGTTTGCGCTGGTCGACAGTCGTTCATTTTATGTGATGGGCTATTTTGAAGAAACCAAGCTCCGCCATATTCGCGAGGGCGCACCGGCGCTGATTACATTGTACAGCGGCAATATAAAGTTACAGGGTCACGTTTCCAGTATTGGTCGTGCGATTTACGATCAAAGCGTAGAGAGTGATTCCGGTCTGATTCCTGACATCAAACCCAACGTACCGTGGGTGCGTCTGGCGCAACGGGTGCCCGTGCGTATCGAATTTGACGCACTACCGCACGATGTCACACTGGTTTCAGGTACCACCTGCAGCGTGTCGATTGGTCAGAAAAAATGAAACGGCTTCACCTGACGCCGGGCAATTTACCGTGGTTGAAAGCCACCGCGGCACAGTGGCGTTACGCGCTGCGAAACACCATCGCGATGTGCCTGGCGTTAACATTCGCCTATTACCTGAATCTGGATGAACCCTACTGGGCGATGACCTCCGCTGCGGTGGTTAGCTTTCCCACCGTGGGCGGTGTCATCAGCAAAAGTCTGGGCCGCGTGGCAGGCAGTTTGCTTGGTGCCACGGCGGCATTGATTATTGCTGGCCACACCCTCAATGAACCGTGGTTATTTTTACTCAGCATGTCGGCCTGGATTGGTTTATGCACCTGGGCCTGCGCGCACTTTACCAATAACGTGGCCTACGCGTTTCAACTGGCAGGCTACACCGCGGCTATTATTGCGTTTCCGATGGTCAACACCATTGAGGTTACGCAACTGTGGGATATTGCCCAGGCGCGCGTGTGCGAAGTGATGGTCGGGATACTCTGCGGGGGCATGATGATGATGATCCTGCCCAGCACGTCTGATGGTACAGCGTTGCTGACGGCGCTGAAAAACATGCACGCGCGTTTGCTGGAACATGCTAGCTTACTCTGGCAACCCGAAACCACCGATGCGATCCGCTCAGCCCACGAAGGGGTAATCGGCCAGATTCTGACCATGAATCTGCTGCGTATTCAGGCATTCTGGAGCCACTATCGCTTTCGACGGCAGAATGCCCTGCTCAATTCACTGCTGCATCAGCAACTGCGTCTGACCAGCGTGATCTCCAGCCTGCGCAGAATGCTGCTTAACTGGCCAAATCCTCCTGCTCACACCCGGGAGGTCATCGAACAGCTACTCAGTGCACTGGTGAAATCCGATACCGATAGCTACACGGTAGCCCGCATTATTGCCCCCCTGCGTCCGCAGGACTCCCACGACTACCGGCATGTCGCCTTCTGGCAACGGCTACGTTATTTCTGCCGAATTTACCTGCAAAGCAGCCATTATCTGCATTTGCTGGAAAAAGGCGTGACCGCCGAGCGCATCAGCGTGAACCGCACGCCGGGCCTGGCCCGCCATACCGACAACGCGGAAGCCATCTGGAGCGGGTTACGTACCTTCATCACGTTGATGGTGATTGGCGCGTGGAGCATCGGCGCACAATGGGAATCCGGCGCGGGTGCGCTGACGCTGGCGGCGATTAGCTGCGTACTGTATTCCGCCGTTGCCACCCCGTTCAAATCACTCTCACTGCTGATGCGCACGTTGGTGCTGCTGTCATTGTTCAGCTTTGTGGTGAAGTTCGGTCTGATGGTACAAATTACCGACCTGTGGCAATTCATTCTGTTTCTCTTCCCACTGCTCGCCACCATGCAACTGCTAAAGCTGCAAATGCCTGCTCTGGCGGGGCTTTGGGGGCAGTTGATCGTCTTTATGGGATCGTTTATCGCCGTGACCAATCCGCCGGTGTATGACTTCGCCGATTTCCTGAATGATAATCTGGCAAAAATAACCGGCGTAGCGCTATCCTGGTTGGCCTTTGCTATCCTGCGGCCAGGCTCAGACGCGAGAAAGAGTCGTCGTCATATTCGCGCCCTGCGCCGGGATTTTGTCGATCAGCTCAGTCGGCATCCGGCACACAGCGAACATGAATTTGAGTCGTTAACCTACCATCATGTCAGCCAGCTCAGTAACAGCCAGGATGCGCTGGCGCGGCGGTGGTTATTACGCTGGGGCGTCGTGTTGCTGAACTGCTCGCATGTGGTGTGGCAGCTGCGTGCCTGGGAAGCGCGCTCCGATCCGTTGGCCCGCGTCAGGGATGTGTGTATTTCACTGCTGCGCGATGTGATGAGCGAGCGTGGCGTCCAGCAGCGTCCACTGAATGCCACGCTTAACGAGTTACAGCGCATCTGCGATACGCTTGCCCATCATCATCAGCCTGCCGCACAAGAGCTGGCGGCGCTTATCTGGCGTTTACACTGTTCGTTGTCTCAGCTTGAACAGGCTCCGCCGCCAGGCACGCTGAGCCGTTGATTATTTGATAACCCCGCAGGCGTAACGCGCCCCGCCACCGCCTAGAGGTTTTGGCTGATCGGACATGTTATCGCCACCCACATGGACCATCAGCGCCTTACCTTTGACCTCATCCAGTGATTTCAGGCGTGGGGCGGTAACAGCCGTTGTGGCGTGACCTTCGGCATTGACCACCAGCAACGGTAGGTCGCCCATGTGCCCAGCCCCCTCCGGACCTTCATGTTTTCCGGTTTTATGCGGGTCAAGATGTCCCCCTGCCGATTCAGCGGCAGAAGCTTTGCCTTCTTTAATCGCAGGCTGACAGCTGCCGTTGGCATGGACATGGAAACCATGTTCTCCTGGCGGCAGTGCTTTCAGGTCAGGCGTAAACGCCAGCCCTTGCGCAGTTTCAGAAATAGTTACTGAACCAATCGACTGACCTACCCCTTGCGAAGTCACCAGGTTCATCTCAACTTGCTCACTGGCAGCCTGTGCGCCCGCACAGGCCAGTAAGGTGATTATGGCGATACTCAAACGCTTCATACGACCTCCGTCACTATGTGTCTGACTGATAAGTGTAAACCAGTGACGCAATTTTGAGCGACGGAACGCCGAAAACGCGATTACGGTACGTCGTAACCCAACGCGGCTTTACGGATACGGAACCATTGCTGGCGGGACATGGTTAACGATTCGGCCTCAATAGCAGCGCGAACGCGCTCAATTTTCCCTGAGCCAATAATCGGCAGCGGCTGTGACGGTAGACGAAGGATCCACGCATAGACCACCTGCTCAATGGACTGCGCATTCAATTCTTGCGCAATGGTGGCGAGTTCATTGCGCAGCGGTTGGAAAGCATCATCATTGAACAGTCGTCCACCACCCAGACAGGACCAGGCCATTGGCCGGATACGCAGTTGTTGCAGCTGATCTAAGGTGCCATCCAGCAGCAGTGGCTGATGCACCGGGGAAATCTCAACCTGATTGGTTGCCAGCGTAAACGGCAGACGTGATTGCAACAGGGAAAACTGCGC
Organism: Citrobacter sp. wls718; assembly: GCF_005280945.1. NCBI lineage: Bacteria > Pseudomonadati > Pseudomonadota > Gammaproteobacteria > Enterobacterales > Enterobacteriaceae > Citrobacter > Citrobacter sp. wls718. The sequence goes on along the minus strand of NZ_SZWV01000053.1, from coordinate 34,083 downwards.
AGGCGTAAAGTTAGACACGCCAAAGTGACGCACTTTGCCGCTATGATGCAGTTTCTTAAACGCCTCAGCCACTTCGTCGGCATCCATCAGCGGATCGGGACGATGGATCAAGAGCAGATCAATATGGTCGGTCGCCAGCAGTTTCAGCGACTGCTCCGCGCTGGCAATAATATGGTCGCTGTCGGTGATGTAGTGACCGAGGGTATTTTCCGCCCGTGCCGTGGTGGCAATACCGCATTTGGTCACGATCTGCATTTTTTCACGCAGATGCGGAGCCAGCTTCATCGCCTCGCCAAACGCCGCTTCGCACTGGTATCCACCATAAATATCAGCGTGATCGACGGTGGTTACGCCCAGGTCAAGATGTTCTTCAATAAAGCTGACGAGCTGGCGCGCGGACATATTCCAGTCCATCAGCCGCCAGTACCCCATGACAAAGCGAGAAAATTCCGGGCCTTGCGGCGCAATAGTAATACGCTGAACCATAGCAGCTTCCTTAACAATGAGTGTGCATCGAGTATACGCAATTACGCTTTTAAAAGAGTGAAGGTTGTTGCGGTTCTTCTGGCGGGCTGGGTTTGTTTGCACGTAATTTACGCATCAGACGCTGACGACAAAGACGCAGCACATCCTGCTTTTCGGCATCGCTCATTTTCTGCCAGTTAAAGCGCTCATCCCGGCTACGAAAACATCCACGACAAAAGCCGCGTTCGTCGGACTGGCAGATCCCGCGGCACGGGCTCTGGACGGGGAAAAACTCCAGCTGTTCGGCCACATCCCCTCCTTACGTAAGATAGTTATACCTATTGAAGACGCTAACTGAATTTCTGGCAAGCGCTATTGCATTAGACCGACTGGTCTATTACACTCCATGCCATGAACAAAGCAACTGAACACGACACACGCGAACATCTTCTGGCAACCGGCGAGCAGCTTTGCATGCAGCGCGGTTTCACCGGTATGGGTTTAAGCGAACTGCTGAAAACCGCCGAGGTGCCCAAAGGGTCGTTTTACCACTATTTTCGCTCTAAAGAAGCGTTCGGTGTTTCCATGCTTGAACGCCATTACGCGGCCTACCACCTTCGGCTGGCCACACATTTAGCGTCGGGTGCCGGTAACTACCGCGACAGAATCCTCGCCTACTATCAGGAAACCCTGAATCAGTTTAGTCAACACGGCATTATTAGCGGTTGCTTAACTGTCAAACTGTCCGCTGAAGTATGCGATCTCTCTGAAGATATGCGTACGGCGATGGATAAAGGCGCTCGGCACATTATTACCCTGCTGGCGCAAGCGCTGGAAAAAGGTCGCGACACACACTGCCTGTCGTTTACCGGCGAACCGCTGCAGCAAGCGCAGGTGCTGTATGCGCTGTGGCTCGGGGCCAACCTGCAGGCCAAGATGTCTCGCAGTGCCACCCCACTGGAAAATGCGCTGGCACACGTTAAAAACATTATTGCAACGCCTGCCGTTTAACAGGCGTTTTTATTTACCCAATCGCTAGACGACCGGTCTATTCATACCTGGAGTTAATATGTCATCTGAAAAATTGTTTTCCCCGCTGAAAGTAGGAGCCATCACGGCGGCCAACCGCGTATTTATGGCCCCACTGACGCGCCTGCGTAGCATCGAACCTGGCGACATCCCAACTCCGCTGATGGCCGAGTATTATCGCCAACGCGCCAGCGCTGGTCTTATCATCAGCGAGGCCACTCAGATATCTGCTCAGGCAAAAGGCTACGCCGGTGCGCCGGGATTACACAGCGCAGCACAAATTGATGCCTGGAAAAAAATCACCGCCGCCGTCCACGCTGAACAAGGTCATATTGCCGTACAGTTGTGGCACACCGGTCGTATCTCTCACGTCAGCCTGCAGCCGAACGGACAACCGCCAGTTGCCCCTTCCGCCATCAGCGCCGGTACCCGTACCTCGCTGCGCGATGAAAACGGTCTGGCAACGCGTGCCGACACCTCAATGCCGCGCGCCCTGGAAACCGACGAAATCCCCGGCATCGTCAATGATTTCCGTCAGGCCATCGCCAACGCACGCGAGGCTGGCTTTGACATGGTTGAGCTGCACTCTGCCCATGGCTATTTGCTACACCAGTTCCTGTCACCCACCTCTAACCAGCGTACCGATCAGTACGGCGGCAGCGTCGAAAATCGTGCACGTCTGGTGCTGGAAGTCGTTGATGCCGGTATCAAAGAATGGGGCGCAGACCGGATTGGCATCCGCGTATCCCCTATCGGCTCTTTCCAGAACGTTGATAACGGCCCGAATGAAGAAGCCGATGCGTTGTACCTGATTGAACAGCTGGGTAAACGTGGTATCGCTTATCTGCACATGTCCGAACCAGACTGGGCCGGCGGAGAGCCGTATAGCGATACGTTCCGCGAGAAAGTTCGCGCGCGTTTCCACGGTCCGATTATTGGTGCTGGTGCCTACACCCCGGAAAAAGCAGAAGCGCTGATTGAGAAAGGGTTAATCGACGCCGTCGCCTTTGGCCGCGCCTATATTGCCAACCCGGATTTGGTCGCACGTTTGCAGCACAAAGCAGAACTGAACCCACAGCGCGCAGAGAGTTTCTACGGCGGCGGTGCAGAGGGTTACACGGATTATCCGACCCTGTAATTGCGCAATCTCCGTTCTGGCATTGATAGCGGCGCAACAACGCCGCTATACTAAAACAACATATTGAATGTACTAGCCATTTTTGAAGGGGAAAAAGATGCGTTTACTTCATACCATGCTGCGCGTAGGTGACCTGCAGCGTTCCATCGAATTTTACACCAACGTGCTGGGCATGAAGCTGCTGCGTACCAGTGAAAACCCTGAATACAAGTATTCTCTGGCCTTTGTCGGTTACGGTCCTGAGACCGATGAAGCCGTCATTGAGCTGACCTACAACTGGGGCGTCGACAAATATGACCTGGGCACTGCCTACGGCCACATTGCTCTGAGCGTAGACAACGCCGCAGAAGCCTGCGAGCGCATTCGTCAGAACGGCGGCAACGTGACGCGCGAAGCGGGTCCGGTCAAAGGCGGGACGACGGTTATCGCATTTGTAGAAGATCCGGACGGTTACAAAATCGAACTGATCGAAGAGAAAGACGCAGGCCGCGGCCTGGGTGACTAACCTCCCCTCGGGCGCAGATCGTCTGTGCCCGTAGTTTTATACTCATCATTTTGTCATAATACGCGCTGCAATTTTCCCGTATTAAGAGACCCAGATGTCCGATAACGCTCAACTTTCCGGTCTGTGTGACCGTTTTCGTGGTTTTTATCCTGTCGTCATTGATGTAGAAACAGCAGGATTTAACGCCAAAACCGATGCGCTGCTCGAGATTGCAGCCATCACGCTGAAAATGGATGAACAAGGCTGGCTGATGCCGGACATGACGTTGCATTTCCACGTCGAACCGTTTGAAGGGGCAAATCTGCAACCAGAAGCACTTGCGTTTAACGGTATTGATCCGAGCAACCCGTTGCGCGGCGCGGTCAGCGAATACGACGCCCTGCACGCCATCTTCAAAATGGTGCGTAAAGGCATCAAAGACAGCGGCTGCAATCGGGCGATTATGGTTGCGCATAATGCCACCTTCGATCACAGCTTCATGATGGCAGCCGCCGAACGCGCCTCACTGAAGCGCAACCCATTTCACCCGTTTGTGACCTTTGACACTGCGGCCTTAAGCGGTCTTTCGCTCGGGCAAACCGTACTGTCTAAAGCGTGTCTGGCTGCAGGAATGGAGTTTGATGGCAACCAGGCGCACTCTGCGCTATATGACACCGAACGGACGGCAGTGCTGTTTTGCGAAATCGTTAACCGCTGGAAACGCCTTGGTGGGTGGCCCCTGCCAATGCCTGAAGAGGCATAAGCGGACCATAAAAAAAGCGACCAGATTGGTCGCTTTTTCGTTTCTGCTGATTACTCAGCGTCCGGCTCTTCGGTTTTGTACTTCGCCGCAGTCTCTTTGATAAGCTGCTGCAATTCACCGCGCTGGTACATTTCGATTAAAATGTCGCAGCCGCCAACCAGCTCACCATCAACCCACAGCTGCGGGAAGGTTGGCCAGTTTGCGTATTTCGGCAACTCGGCGCGAATATCCGGGTTTTGCAGAATATCAACATAAGCAAAGCGTTCACCACAGGCAGACAGCGCCTGCACAGCCTGAGCGGAAAAACCGCAGCTTGGCAGTTTTGGAGAACCTTTCATGTACAGGAGAATCGGGTTTTCAGCGATCTGGCGCTGGATTTTTTCGATAGTGGTGCTCATTATCTTGCTTCCTTAACTTCTTTTACGGCAGTAGTCTGACATTGTAACGGGTCTGACTGACAACGGAAAATAACATTTTTCTTACGGTTATTATTTTATCGCCAGTCGCCATAAGTTGCATTCAGAATCTTACTTATCCCTTTTATGCACAAGGAATTGATTATCCCTTCGCCAGTATTGGCGTTGATTGCTGTTTTTTTTGCGGTCGGTAACGAAACACTATTTTAAACAAAAAAAGCTATTAACTTTCCCCGTTTCTATAGATTAGAATCATCAAGTTTTGAAAATCACACGCAGGCATGATAGACCTGCCCTAACAGAGGACTGCTCAGTGGCGCGGATAAACCGGATCTCGATCACGCTCTGTGCTTTGCTTTTTACCACACTCCCTTTTACGTCAGTGGCCCATGCTTCCAAGCAGGCCAGGACGACACCTGCCGTTTCCCATACGCTCAAAACGGTAGATAAAAAGAAAAGCGCGACAGCCAGTAAAAAAGTCACACAAACCAACAAGAAAACGGCAAAAAAAACCACCAGTAAATCCAGCACCAAAACCGCTTCCTCTTCCAAAAAACGCACCGCGACACCTGCAAAAACAACCAAAACGGTCAACCGTCGCAGTAAAGTCGCAACAACACAAACCGCTGCGGTCACCTGGACTGAAAAATGCACCCCGCGCAAAGGTCACAAGCCGCGCTGTGTAAAAGTAAAATCAACAGCCCCGGTAGCCCTCGCTGATGCCCATAAAGTGAAAGTGCAAAAAGCGACCAAAACCGCGATGTCTACTCTGATGAACCAGATCGGTAAACCCTACCGCTGGGGTGGCTCTTCGCCGAGAACCGGTTTTGATTGCAGTGGTCTGGTTTATTACGCGTATAAGGACCTGGTGAAGTTCCGCATTCCGCGTACTGCCAATGAAATGTACCACCTGCGCGACGCAGCACCGATCGACCGCGATGAACTGAAAAACGGCGATTTGGTCTTCTTCCGTACCCAGGGCCGCGGCACCGCCGATCACGTTGGTGTCTACGTTGGCAACGGTAAGTTTATTCAGTCACTACGTAGCGGTCAGGAGATCCAAATCACCTCCCTGAGTGAAGATTACTGGCAGCGCCACTATGTGGGTGCTCGTCGTGTCATGACGCCAAAAACAATTCGCTAAAATCTTACCCTACAGTATGTGCTGTAGGGTAAGTTCTTCTTTTGCATAACCTTTCAATTTGCTACCCTATCCTTACTCACAATGAGGCTATTGTGTGTACTCAATATAAATAATAAGGAGAGAAGCAATGTCGTTCGAATTACCTGCATTACCGTATGCCAAAGATGCTCTGGCGCCGCACATTTCTGCTGAAACGCTGGAATACCACTATGGCAAACACCACCAGACTTACGTTACTAACCTGAATAACTTGATCAAAGGCACGGCGTTTGAAGGCAAATCACTGGAAGAGATCGTACGTAGCTCTGAAGGTGGTGTGTTTAACAACGCGGCTCAGGTCTGGAACCACACCTTCTACTGGAACTGCCTGGCACCCAACGCGGGCGGCGAACCGACCGGTGAACTGGCTGAAGCCATTGTTGCATCTTTTGGTAGCTTCGCTGACTTCAAAGCGCAATTCACCGATGCGGCGATCAAAAACTTCGGCGCTGGCTGGACCTGGCTGGTAAAAGGTACTGATGGCAAACTGGCTATCGTTTCCACGTCAAATGCCGGAACACCGCTGACCACCGATGCAACGCCGCTGATGACCGTTGATGTGTGGGAACACGCCTACTACATCGACTATCGCAACGCGCGTCCTGGCTACCTGGAACATTTCTGGGCGCTGGTGAACTGGGAGTTTGTTGCGAAAAACTTCGCAGCATAAAAATGATAACGCAGAAGGGACTCCCTTCTGCGTTTTAGCGTTAGTTCGTGACGCTGCAGGCCTCGTCAGGCTGTTTTCTCGCGGAGACAAAGACCAGTAGCAACGCCATCCCAGCCACAATTGCCCCCATCACCGGGACAAAACTGTAACCTAAACCACCCGATATCACTGCGCCACCCGCCGCCGCACCTAGCGCATTCCCCAGATTAAACGCACCAATGTTGACCGAGGATGATAAGCCCGGCGCGTCGCTGGCAACGCGCATCACACGCATCTGTAACGGCGGAACTACCGCAAAGGTTGCCGCACCCCAGACTACCATGCTGATGGCTGCACCCAATTCACTACGCGCCAGTAACGGGATTGCCAGCATAATCACCATCAATAGCAGTAAGAAGCCTTTCAGCGTGCCGTTGACTGAGCGGTCCGCCAGCTTGCCGCCCAGATAGTTACCGATTGAGAACCCGACGCCAATCAGCACCAGCATTCCGGTTACAAAGGCAGGCGTGGCATGGGTGATGCTATGCAGCACCGGTGAAATATAGGTATAGAGCGTGAACATCGCACCGGCGCCCAGCACAGTAGTCAGCAACGCTGACACCACCTGCGGGCGCATGAGCACCGCCAGCTCTCTGCGCACGTTCGGGCGCTCCCCTGCTCCGCCTTTCGGCAACGAGAAGAACAGGCTGACCATCGAGATAACCCCCAGACCCGCCGTTGCCATAAAGGACATGCGCCAGCCGATGGTTTCACCCAGCCAGGTCGCTGCAGGAACGCCACCAATATTGGCGATGGTGAGTCCCATAAACATGGTGGCGACAGCGCTGGCCTGTTTGTGCTTTGGCACCACGCTTGCCGCTACAACCGAGCCGAGACCAAAAAAGGCCCCATGGTTAAGACTGGTCAGAATACGCGACAGCATCAGAGTAGTGTAATCGGGAGATAACGCCGACAGCACGTTGCCGAGCGTAAAAATCGCCATCAGAAAAATCAGCGCATTGCGACGCCCGCGATGAGAAAGCAATAAGGTCATTAACGGTGCACCGACCATCACCCCTACCGCATAGGCGCTAATTAGCATCCCTGCCGCCGGAATCGAGACATCGACGCCTTTAGCGATGACGGGTAATAACCCCATCGGAGAAAACTCCGTCGTGCCGATACCAAACGCCCCTATCGCCAGCGCCAGTAGTGGATAATTTATTTTCATACAGCGACTCCGTAACGTCGAGCCGTGGCACGACACAGAATAAGAGTCAAAAGCATGACATTGATCGCAAAAATAATAAAGTTAACAAAAATGCAAAAGACTTTTGCTTATTTGCAAACAATAGCAGTGGGAGGACGGGTTGGCGGGATGAGGGAGATAGCTCTCCCTCGGCGATACATCAATGCAGCGCGGCGGTTAAACCACTGGCAACAATCAAACCCAGAACAATAATGGTGGTGACTAACGAAAATTTCAGATCGGTGCTCATCAAGTTTTCTCCTTTTTATTCCCACACAAAAAGTGATATTGCGCATTTTTGCACACTTGAAGGTAAAAATCTCTCACGATTTATATTGATAAATGCTTTTAACTCTTCCCCTTTTCGTAAAGATCAGACAAAATTCCACGCTTACTTGATTAGCGTACCGGCCATTGACCCCTTCCTGACGTTCCGTGTCGTTTTCCTGGCGTACCGCAACCCTGATGTTGCGCGAAGGGTGTGTGAAGGCAAACGTTTACCTGGAGTATTCTCAGGAACTTAGGATATGGTCTGGAGTGAGATGTAATGGCAACAATTAAAGATGTAGCGAAGCGAGCAAACGTTTCCACTACAACCGTATCACACGTAATTAACAAAACACGCTTTGTCGCGGAAGAAACGCGCAATGCCGTCTGGGCAGCAATTAAAGAACTACATTATTCCCCAAGCGCGGTGGCACGCAGTCTGAAGGTGAATCACACTAAATCGATTGGCTTGTTGGCGACCAGCAGCGAAGCCGCCTACTTTGCGGAAATCATCGAAGCCGTTGAGAAGAACTGCTTCCAGAAAGGCTATACGTTGATTCTGGGCAACGCGTGGAACAGCCTCGAGAAGCAGCAGGCCTACCTCTCCATGATGGCGCAGAAGCGCGTAGATGGTCTGCTGGTGATGTGTTCTGAATACCCGGAACCTCTGCTTTCCATGCTCGAAGAATATCGCCATATTCCGATGGTGGTGATGGATTGGGGCGAAGCCAAAGCCGATTTTACCGATACGGTCATCGATAACGCCTTTGAAGGCGGTTATATGGCAGGCCGTTATCTGGTTGAACGCGGTCATCGCGAGATTGGTGTGATCCCAGGGCCTATGGAGCGTAACACCGGCGCCGGACGCCTGGCGGGCTTTATGAAGGCGATGGAAGAAGCGCTGATTAAAGTGCCTGACAACTGGATTGTCCAGGGCGATTTTGAGCCTGAATCCGGGTATCGCGCCATGCAGCAGATCCTCTCCCAGTCGCACCGCCCGACCGCCGTCTTCTGTGGTGGTGATATCATGGCGATGGGCGCGCTTTGCGCCGCTGACGAGATGGGCCTGCGTGTCCCGCAAGATGTGTCGCTGATTGGTTACGACAACGTGCGTAACGCCCGCTTCTTCACCCCGGCATTAACCACCATTCATCAGCCAAAAGATTCGCTCGGTGAAACGGCCTTTAACATGCTGTTAGACCGTATCGTGAATAAACGCGAAGAGTCACAGTCTATTGAGGTGCACCCGCGCCTGGTAGAACGTCGCTCCGTGGCCGATGGTCCGTTCCGCGATTATCGTCGATAATCTGTTG
>NZ_SZWV01000053.1:0-25093 GCF_005280945.1 Citrobacter sp. wls718 | reverse complement strand
GGGAGCCTTACTCTGGCTCCCGCAGCCACTCTTTATTCAACGTTTCACTGTCCCCTAAATAGTCCAGCAGCCATCTCAGTGCGGGTGACGTATCGTTTTGCTGCCAGGTCAGGCAACACGCGGCATCAGGAAAGGGATTTTCAAGCTGTAGTGCAACCCATTTTCCGCTGTCGATCCACGGTTTGGAAAAATGCGTTGGCACCATCCCAACACAGAGTCCAGCCGATAAACAGGTGGCAGATGACTCCCAGTCAGGCACTACCACCCTTTTTTGGTTATCCAGTAGCCAGGTAATACGTTTTGGCAACGTACGGGAGGTGTCTTCTCGTACCAGCGACGGCCAGTTGCGCAACGTATCGTCACTGAGCGGTCCCGGCATCGACGCCAGCGGATGATGACTTGCCACCACGCAGTTCCAGCTCAACATTCCCATATCGCGAAACGTATAGCGCCCCCCTACCGGAATAGCCTGCGTCGCGCCAATCGCCAACTCCACGCGCCCGTCCGATAACGCATCCCAGACGCCGTTAAACACCTCCTGAAAAACGATTAACTCCACATCATCAAAATGACGGTAGAAATCCACAATCATCTGCCGGGTCCGTTCCGGCCTGACAATATTATCGACGGCAATCGCCAGTTGCCCACGCCAGCCGTTGGCAATTTGCTGACATTGTTGGCGAGTGATCTGCATTTTTTTGATAACAGAACGCCCTTCTTTTAAAAACCACGCCCCGGCGGGGGTTAATTCCACATCCCGATGGCGACGTTCGAAAAGAGGCACAGCCAGCCACTCCTCCAGTTGACGCACGGTATAGCTCACCGCCGAAGGCACGCGGTGCAACTCCTGGGCGGCAGAACTAAAGCTGCCGTTGCGTGCGACTGCATCCACTACTTCAAGGGAATATTCTGACCACATACTCTGCCTGCAAAAAATTTGAAATCAATAAGCAAATATTAGCGTTTCACAGCAAGAATTTCACTCACTACACTCAGCGGCACTGTTCTATTGCTTATAAAGAGAAATAATGATGCAACCTGGAAAAGGGTTTTTAGTCTGGCTGGCAGGTCTTAGCGTGCTCGGTTTTCTGGCAACGGATATGTATTTGCCAGCATTTGCGGCTATTCAGTCCGATTTGCAAACCCCAGCATCAGCCGTCAGCGCCAGCCTTAGCCTGTTCTTGGCGGGTTTTGCCATCGCGCAACTTCTGTGGGGGCCACTCTCCGACCATTATGGCCGCAAGCCTATTTTGCTACTGGGCCTCTCCATCTTCGCGCTGAGCAGTCTTGGCATGCTTTGGGTCGAAAACGCCACCGGCTTGCTGGTGTTGCGCTTTATCCAGGCTGTGGGCGTCTGTGCGGCGTCGGTTATCTGGCAGGCGCTGGTTGCTGATTATTATCCCTCGCAAAAAGTGAACCGTATCTTTGCCACCATTATGCCGCTGGTCGGGTTATCTCCCGCGCTCGCGCCATTATTAGGCAGTTGGATCCTGATGCATTTTTCCTGGCAGGCTATCTTTGCCACCCTGTTTGCCATCACCCTGATCCTGATGCTGCCAGCCCTGCGCCTGAAGCCCACGGCTAAAGCGCGTGACGATAGCCAGGATAAGCTCACCTTTGCCACCCTGCTGCGCTCCAGAACCTACCGCGGCAACGTGCTGATTTATGCGGCCTGTTCCGCGAGCTTTTTCGCGTGGCTGACCGGCTCGCCGTTTATCCTGAGCGAGATGGGCTATAGCCCGGCCGTCATTGGCCTGAGCTATGTGCCGCAAACCATCGCCTTTTTGATCGGCGGATACGGCTGTCGTGCCGCCCTGCAAAAATGGGAAGGTCGTCAATTACTGCCGTGGCTGCTCATTCTGTATGCGGTGAGCGTTATCGCTACCTGGGCGGTCGGCTTTATTCAGCACGTTGCGCTGGCCGAAATCCTGATCCCATTCTGCGTGATGGCAATAGCGAACGGTGCTATCTATCCGATTGTCGTTGCTCAGGCTTTGCGTCCCTTCCCACAGGCAACAGGACGTGCCGCAGCGCTGCAGAATACGCTTCAACTGGGCTTATGCTTCCTGGCAAGTCTGGTTGTGTCGTGGTTGATCAGCACGCCGCTATTCACCACTACTGGCGTCATGCTGTCTACGGTGTTGCTGGCCGCGCTGGGGTACAAAATGCAGTCGCAGAAAGAATGTCGCTCTCACGCTGATGAGGTTTCTACTGCTGCGCCTGGCGAATCACATTCATAGCGCTTGAATAATTAATTAGCGGGCTAATATTTTTTGATTGAACCCACAAAAATTCAGGCCTATACTGATTTCCAGTTGTTACAAAAACGATAATTTTTATGTGTTAACGGGAACACGCATGTTCCCGCTTAACCACGGATGGCCTTTTCGGTAAGGGGTTCTCCCTTCCTCTGTTCTACGTCGGAAAACAGATTCGCGGATTCATTCCGTGAGATTTCTCACAAAGCCCAAAAAAGCGTCTACGCTGTTTTAAGGTTCTGATCACCGACCTGTGATGGAGAAGCTATGAGTTCATCGTGTATAGAAGACGTCAGCGTACCAGATGATGACTGGTATCGAATCACCAGTGAATTATTAAACCGTGCGGGCATTACCATTAATGGTACTGCACCGGCAGATATTCGCGTTAACAACCCCGATTTTTACAAGCGAGTTTTACAGGAAGGTTCGCTGGGTTTAGGTGAAAGTTATATGGATGGCTGGTGGGAATGCGATCGGCTGGACATGTTTTTTACTCAGGTTTTACGTGCCGGCCTTGAAGGCCAACTCCCCCGCCACTTTAAAGACACGCTGCGAATCGCCGCCGCGCGCCTGTTCAATTTACAGAATAAAAAACGCGCGTGGGTTGTCGGAAAAGAACACTACGATTTAGGCAACGATCTCTTCACCCGCATGCTTGATCCCTACATGCAATATTCCTGTGCCTACTGGAAGGACGCCACGACCCTGGAGTCAGCCCAACAGGCGAAGCTCAATATGATCGCCGAAAAATTACAGCTCAAACCGGGGATGCGCGTGCTGGACATTGGCTGCGGCTGGGGAGGCTTGTCCCAGTTTATGGCCGCCCATTACGGCGTCAGCGTCGTGGGGGTGACCATTTCTGCCGAACAGCAGAAACTGGCACAAACACGGTGTGAAGGGCTGGATGTCACTATTTTGCTTGAGGATTACCGCGACCTGCACGATCGTTTCGACCGCATTGTCTCCGTTGGCATGTTTGAGCATGTGGGTCCAAAAAACTACAACACCTATTTTGATGTTGTCGATCGCAATTTAAAACCAGAGGGTCTGTTTTTGCTCCACAGCATTGGATCCAGAAAAACCGACAATAACGTCGATCCGTGGATCAATAAGTATATTTTCCCGAATGGTTGCTTGCCGTCCGTGCGCCAGATTGCGAAAGCCAGCGAGCCGCATTTTGTGATGGAAGACTGGCACAACTTTGGCGCCGATTACGATACTACGCTGATGGCCTGGCATACGCGCTTTATGGCAACCTGGCCTGAAATCACCGAGCACTACACCGAGCGCTTTAAACGTATGTTCAGCTACTACCTCAACGCCTGTGCCGGCGCATTTCGCGCCCGTGATATTCAGCTCTGGCAGGTGGTGTTCTCACGTGGCGTAGAACACGGTCTGCGCGTTCCACGCTAGTCATTCTCGCCCCCGCCTTCAACGGGGGCCTGGAAACGCGCCGGCTTAGACTTCGCCGGTGACGTGATTTACTGCACTTTCTTTTGCCGCCAGCACGCGCTCAACGGTATCCACGACCGCCTGCGTTTGTGGGTCGATTTCGATGTTGACCCGAGCCCCCAGTTTTTTCTTACCAAGCGTCGTACGCTCCAGCGTTTCCGGGATCAAATGCACGCAAAAACGCGTCGGTGTTACTTCGCCAACCGTCAGGCTGATACCATCAATGCCGATAAATCCTTTGTACAGGATATATTTCATCAACGACGCATCCTGCACCTTAAACCAGATCTGACGATTATTTTCTGAGGTCAGAATTTTTGATATCTCAGCGGTAGTCATAATATGGCCTGACATTAAATGCCCGCCGATCTCATCGCTGAATTTTGCCGCGCGCTCTACGTTGACCCGATCGCCCACTTTAAGCTCGCCCAGATTGGTAATACGCAGCGTTTCTTTCATCAGGTCAAAGCTGATGTGATTGCCGTTAATGTCGGTCACCGTCAGACAACAACCATTGTGTGCCACCGATGCACCCGTCTCCAGGCCATCCAGCATGTATTCAGGTAACTCCACTACATGCGTACGAAAATTTGGTTTCTCATCAATAGACACCAGTTTCGCGGTGCCCTGCACAATACCCGTAAACATACCTCTAACTCCTGAACGTAATTAAGACATATCTGTTGTGCACAATAGCAGGTGAAAATTGCGGTTGCCAGCAATGCACCGCCCCCACCTGTTTTTTCACTGGAGAATTACGTATTCCTCGCTACAATAGACTGCAATTTCCCCTGTATTTTCTTCTTGCTGCCCTCTCAGGCGGCTTTTTTAGTCTCTCAAATAACAACAATATAATGGTGTAAACGTGCAAAAGTATGTAATCGAAGCGCGTCAGTTATTAGCTCTGGCAATTCCGGTGATTCTTGCGCAAATCGCCCAAACCGCAATGGGGTTCGTCGATACCGTCATGGCGGGTGGATACAGCGCGACGGACATGGCTGCCGTCGCTATCGGGACCTCCATTTGGCTCCCGGCCATCTTATTTGGTCACGGACTCCTGCTGGCATTGACGCCAGTCATTGCGCAACTTAACGGATCGGGTCGCCGCGACCGCATTGCTCATCAAATACGCCAGGGTTTCTGGCTGGCGGGCAGCGTATCTGTGCTCATTATGGTGGTGCTCTGGAATGCGGGATACATTATCCGCTCCATGGATAATATCGATCCGGCGCTGGCCGATAAAGCCGTCGGCTACCTGCGCGCGCTGTTGTGGGGCGCGCCTGGCTATTTATTCTTCCAGGTAGCTCGTAACCAGTGTGAAGGTCTGGCCAAAACCAAACCGGCGATGGTGATGGGGTTTCTCGGCCTGTTGGTCAACATCCCGGTTAACTACATTTTCATCTATGGGCATTTTGGCATGCCAGAACTCGGCGGCGTAGGCTGCGGCGTTGCCACTGCGGCGGTGTACTGGGTGATGTTTCTCGCCATGTTGTCCTACGTTAAACATGCGCGCTCAATGCGTGATATTCGCAACGTCCGCGGTTTCCAGAAACCCGATACCGCGGTGATGAAGCGCCTGATCCAGTTGGGCTTACCGATTGCGCTGGCGTTATTCTTTGAAGTAACGTTGTTCGCCGTAGTGGCATTGCTGGTTTCCCCGCTGGGGATTGTGGACGTGGCCGGACACCAAATCGCGCTGAACTTTAGCTCGCTCATGTTCGTTCTGCCGATGTCGCTGGCAGCCGCCGTAACGATTCGCGTGGGTTATCGTCTGGGCCAGGGGTCAACGCTTGACGCCCAAACTGCAGCCAGAACCGGGTTGGGCGTCGGTGTTTGCATGGCGGTGTTAACCGCAGTGTTCACCGTGACCCTGCGTGAGCACATCGCCCTGCTCTACAACAATAATCCTGAAGTGGTGACGCTAGCTGCCCAGCTCATGTTGCTGGCCGCCGTGTATCAGATATCGGACTCGATTCAGGTCATTGGCAGTGGGATCCTGCGTGGTTATAAAGATACGCGCTCCATTTTCTTTATCACCTTTATCGCTTACTGGGTGTTGGGTTTACCGAGCGGATATATCCTCGCACTGACCGACCTGGTAGTTGAACGCATGGGTCCAGCAGGTTTCTGGATCGGCTTTATTATCGGTCTGACCTCTGCTGCAGTAATGATGATGCTGCGCATGCGTTATCTGCAACGCCAGCCGTCCGCCATTATTTTACAACGCGCGGCGCGATAACACCCCGCAATAGCCGTCCCCCGGCGGCTATTCTCTCCACCCTATTCAGAACGGACTGCCATTGTGGGCGTTGATCGCTTCTCCGCTGACAGGATGCTTAAAATGCAGTTCGCTGGCATGCAGCATCAGTCGTGGCGTCCGTTCTGTACCCGGCAACAGACGCCCCCCGTACAGATCGCAGCCCCAAATGGCGTATCCCAGATGTTGACAGTGAATACGCAACTGATGGGTGCGACCGGTTTCGGGGAAAAGCTGTACCCGCGTTAATGGCAGTACAGTCCCGTCTTTCAGCGGATGATTAAAGCGCTCGACAACCCGATAGCGGGAGCGCGCGGGTTTGCCGCTGATGGCGCATATCGACATCAGCGGAAACAGCGCCGGATCCTTGGCAATAGCAGCGTCTATCACCCCTTCATCCTCGCTCAAATGCCCACAGAGCAAGGCGCTATACACCTTGGTAACAGCGCGCAGGCTGAATTGCTGGCACAGCGCAGCATTGGTAGCCTTATTGCGGGCAATCACCATCAGCCCGGAAGTGCCAAAATCAAGTCGATGCACCAGCGTGCAGCCGGGATAAATCTGAACCAGCCGGTGATGTACCGAGTCGATATTTTGCGGATTTTTTCCCGACAGACTTAGCAAACCGGTGGGTTTATTGATAAGAAGCAGATGGTCGTCCTGATAGAGGACCTCTATCTCGTCATGGCACGGCGGAGCAATAAAGGTATCAAAGAGAGTAGACATCAGGCAGCCATGATAAAGTACGGGAGCGGATCATAACGAATTTTCAACCGACTGGCGAATCAGCGATCTTTTGACGTTTATTGTGCAATAAATTAAAAATAAGATACTGACTTACCCGCATCAGCGTTATCCATGGAGGAATTATGTCAAACACACTATTGCAGTTGCACTTTGATTTTCAGGGCCCGTTTGGCGCAGAGATGTCACGCCAGCTTGTCGACCTGGCAGAATCCATTAACCAGGAGCCTGGCTTTATCTGGAAAATCTGGACAGAAAACGAAGCAACCCAGGAAGCCGGCGGCATCTACCTGTTCCAGGACGAAGAAACTGCGCTGGCATATGTTAAAAAGCATACAGCCCGTCTGAAGCCGCTGGGTGTGCAAAACGTGCAATTCAAAATCTTTAATGTCAATGAACCGTTAACGCGCATTAACCACGGCATGACTGAGTAACATTGTTGCTTCATCACAGGCAAAATAAAGGGCGGCTTTACGTTCAAGCAGCCCTTTAGCAGGAGGTTATGTACTCTTAGCAGACATGACTGCTATCCTTGCTGGTAATAAGAGATCGTCTGGCACATCAAGCATTTCGCTCTTCTGAATGGTGCAATATGTTATCGCTAATCTTTTGTAACTCATTGATCAATCTTGCCACATGAAAACCATCGCACACGGAATGATGTACCTGAACGGCGAGGGGTAACATTACTTTTCCATCCTGGTTGTAGTATTTCCCAATAGTGAACATGGGGGAAAAAAAGTTCTGCATGTTGGCAACGTTGATATTGAAACTGGTAAAACTTACCCAAGGAATGGCCGACACGAAAAATATATTTTCCAGCGACTCTCCCTTAGGCCAGTAAGAAAGGTTATTACCATAACGTGCCATGTCTTCTGCATAAACATGTTGAAAGTGATGAATATTGCCATCGTAGTGACTCCATAATGATGAAAAGGTCTCCGTTTCATTATGGAAAATCGTATAACTTGGATGAACTTCATTCCATATGACAAGCTCACTGTCCTTTATCGCCATACGAAACTCTGTATGTCTGTTTACGACTTTAGAGAGCAGGAAAATAATAGTAGGATAAAATTTCCAGCCAACCTCTTTTATATGTTTTAACAGCGCGGTAATGTCTAAGAGAACTGTTTGGTTAATTGTGCTTTGAGCAAAGGTCTGAAATACCTCAAAATGCTCCTTCCTTGCCCAACAAGATAAGTCAACTGGCGTATATTCTGGGATTGTTTTTTTCATTTTTAGTAGCCTTTAATAAGCACGCATACAGACCCGAACCATTTTGGTTGCGAACGCATTCGTGAGAGTAGCGCATCCTTGTAAATAAGGGAAGGAAATGATAACCCTTTAATATATAAGATGATAAAGGGAGACGTATCGCCTCCCTTGAAGTATTGAACGCGAGCACTATCAATGCGCTAACACGACAACGCTGTCAGTTGCGTATCGTTTATCATTCGAACCAGCAACGGTTGCCATTATCTGCCTGGGAGGCATCGGGGATTTCATCACAAGGCGGCAGAGTGAATCCGTCTCGAGTCACATAATGGCTATGATTTCCTGCTTCTTCATTATAACCCTTATTGTTTTTATGATGATGGTGGCCAGCTCCCTGATAATCATCATTTGCAAGAGGTACCACACAGCCATAGAGGGAACCACAAACCGCAGAAACCATCAGAATTTTAAAAATAGTTTTCATTGATCAACTCGATAAAGATGAAGTGTTATGATGTAACCTACTAAACAGACTACCGCCCACAGTATAAAAATAGGATTATTCATTATTTTAAATTTACGCCCTGTACCTGATCATTAGACTGATTAACGTCTAAAATCATCCGTACACCTTCTTTTGAGACAAATTCTAAAGGTGCGTTATCATCCTGTTCCCAGCCATTAGCAACCAGTAGGGGAACAACCTCACTCAATTTTTTACCGGCTACAGCCTGATCTATAGTGCGTTCAGCGGGGGCTAATTCCGCGTGATGGTGTTTCATGTTTTCGCGTTTACTTTTATGAATATCACATGTGCCGTTACCATCAGTAACTTGTGTGCAACCTGATTTCTCAAGCTGGCTACGGTATGAGGCGCTAATAGCGTTAGCATTACCCACCACAGACAAACAAAGCAACACCATAATTAATTTTGCTTTCATTACATTTACCCTTTGTGTATATCGTCAATGTTTTTATTTACAGCTCACCCAATCATACCGCCACGTATTTTATGCTTTAAAAAGCTTTTCTTTATCCATGGCGATAAACTACATATTTCTGAAGAACATCCCCCTATATCCAAAATAATTCGAATTTCATAAAGTCAGTAATTGTGTGATAAATTCGTCAGGAACGAATTTGAACAGCCGAAGGCTGGCCCCCGGTGTGGGGTCTTTTATTACTTGATGATCTGGGCATTTGCCACAAATCCTTTTTTATCCTCAATGACGCGCATCAGGTGAGCGCCTTTTTCCCAGTCGCCATCTGCCTGCTGACGCCAGCCACGCTCTATCAAATATTCTTCTGCGGCGATCCCTTTGAGGTTGATAATATTCTCAGCCTCTTTAACGTACTGCGGCACGTTGGATTCATTTACCGAGTTAGGTGTATGCTTCACGGCGTTTTTTGCATTCTCTGCCTTTGTTTTGTGGATGTCGCACCCCTTGCCAGCATTCATCTCGTTGCAGCCGGAACGCTCCAACTGGGCACGGTACTGTGCGTTGATGGCGTGCGCTGGCGCGGTGGTCATTGCGACTAAGGTCAGGCTAGCGATGAGTACTTTTTTCATTCTTTGGTTTCCAGTTCGTTAAATCCGTTGCACCGCGTCCACGGGCGGTAGTGATATTTCGCGTGTTGAAATATGACCGTCTGGTAAATTCAAGTCAACGGCTGAAAACACCTTGAAATTTGTTCGTTAAATGTTAAAAGCAGCATCTATTTAGCGCATTTACTTCATATGAAAGTTATCATAACAAGTGGGAAATCAGAAGAACGATGAGAAGACACAGTGATATTGAAAGGAAAATATGGTGGCGTTGAATACATAAAAGTGAATCTGCATTACACTATGCTCACTTTAATTATAAGCACTGACAATACATTACGATATATAATAAAAATCGGTTTATAATATATTAATGTAGACATTCACACCTGCCCAGCCATTAACTTTTCAATTTCCCCACTCGTCAAGCCTCTCCTCTTAGCAATAACCCTCTATCATCTCTGTCCATATCTGTAACAACCCCTTAAAGAAGGATGTGTATTTATCTCTAAAGGAGTAGTAAAAATAGGACTAAAGATTGATGTAAGTCAATTGGCATCGCGTATTTTTATTTGTGAGCGTCCTTGCGCACAAGTCTAGTATTAAAAAGACAAATTTTAGAATAGAACATTATTCCAGTAAGGTTTATGAGTAACAGGTTATGGTTACGGCTTCCGACAGGGGTTCAGCTCACCGTGGGTATTGCGTACAATGCAGGGTCGATACTCTCTGGAAATGGCTGTGGCGAATACTATGAATCTCAATCGCGGTTGTTATTTGCTGCTGATCCTCGCCGCGATCGGCAGCCTGTTTACATCTCATCCCTTTATTATATGGTTACTGCTCGCCAACGTACTGACGCTGATGATTTACGGCATGGACAAAATGGCGGCGCGAAAAGCCTGGCGCAGAGTGCCAGAGTCCACATTACTGATGTTTGGCGTTGTCGGCGGATGGCCCGGCGCGATAGCAGGTCAGCAACTCTTTCGCCACAAAACACACAAACAGCCATTCAAAACCTACTTTATCATCAGCGTATTATTGAGCATTTCCGTGATGGTAGCGGTGTATCAACTCTATCCTTTCTCGCCTTTCTGAACATTGGCTACGCGCGAACTATACAGCTTTACAACATCTGCCTGATAAAGTCGTGGAGATCGTCGCTGGCCAACTGACATTTTTCAGGTGAAGGATGAATAATCAGGTTCTCTGAGTACCCGTTAAGCATGGCAACGAACTGGCGTGTAACACGTTCGGCGTCCAGCGCCCGGAACGCTTTCAACCCCACACCTTCACGAATAATGTCGGCTATCATTTCCATCCAGCAATTCATATTGCGCTCTGCAAGCTCTGCGTAAGCGGCGTCATGGCTCGCCAGACGCCATAAAGAGTCATAAAGCTGCCAGACGGCATCCGGACCTTCAGGAAGGTAGTATTTGATCAATACACTTAACTTTTCGTGAGGTTCGCGCCCGGCTAACGATTCGGCTAAATCGTCCAGCTCTTGTTGCATAAATCTTTCCAGCGCGGCAAGGCACAGTGACTGCCAGTCCTTAAAGTAGTGATAGATATGGCTGCGAGAAAGGCCGAGATGTTCCGTCAACTCCCGGGTTGTCACCTTCTCTATCCCTTTTTCGATAAACAGCGCCACCGCGCCATCCAGAATTCGTACTCTCAACTCTTCTGTCTTTTTTTTCATCAATTCACCCCGCATTGACTTTGAGCAACCGCTCAAATACACTCGACATGCAATAATTGAGCAACCGCTCAATTATTAATTTTAACAGAATCACAGATAATGATAAGCCTGAAGAGTCACGATAAATCCACATCCTTATACAGTGCAGTTGGCACGCTTAAGTCTCTGGCCCGCCGCCACCGTAAAAAACTCCTGGTCACATTTCTTCTCGTAGTTGCCGAGAACCTGACGTATCTGCTGTATCCGCTAATGGCCGGCTTTGCCATCAATGCAATTATTGCGGGTAACGCCTTACACGCGGTTTTTTATGCCGTTGTGGTCTTTATTATGTGGGCCATAGGGGCGGCTCGTCGGAGTGTTGATACCCGTACATTTACCCGGATCTATGCTGAGTTGGCTGTTCCCGTCATTCTCGCTCAACGTCGGGACAATCAAAATACCTCGACCATTGCAGCACGGGTCGCGCTTTCCCGCGAGTTCGTCGATTTTTTTGAAAAGCATCTGCCTGCGCTGATCACCTCGATCGCCTCTATTCTGGGGGCTGCCATCATGCTGCTGGTTATAGAGTTGTGGACGGGTGTGGCCTGTCTTGTCATTCTTGGTTTTTTTTCACTGTTCCTGAGCAGCTATACACGCAAAAACGAAGCGCTTTTCCTGCGATTAAATAATCGACTCGAAAAAGAGATAGCCATGGTCAATAGTGCCGCCGCCTCCCCGCTCGGCAAACATTACCGCCTGTTGTCCAGGCTGCGTATTTGTTTATCCGACCGTGAAGCGCTGGGTTACTTGTCCATTGGCATTGTGGTCGCTCTGTTATTTGGCATGACGATCCTCATCATGACGCTCGGCGGCGGGGCTGATGCGGGTCACATTTACTCTGTGATGACCTATATGTGGATGTTTGCCATGAGCCTGGATGATGCTCCGCAGTTGCTGGAAAAGTATTCTCAGCTCAAAGATATTGGTAAACGAGTAAACACCGGACATGAATAAACCCCGGTAGACTCACGTCCATTTCGCTCAGCGTGCCCTGGCACGCCGACAGTTGCAGGTTGGTAAATCCGCTGAACAGTTCTATAGTCGGGACTGCTTCTTATTTACAGGATCCACTAATGCGTTTTAACGGACTGACCAAAGGTTTTTTCATTTTCATTCTCGCCCTGGTGACGTGGGCGTTCTTTGATGTGCTGTCCCCTTACTTTTCCGCCATTCTGTGGGCCGCGATATTAACCACTATTTTTAATCCGGTGAAAAACAAACTGCGCAGCGCGCTGGGCGATCGCAACGGGCTGGCGTCGCTTATCACCATTGGCATTATCTGCCTGATTGTCTTTATTCCCCTGATGGTGATCCTGTCATCACTGGCTATTGAACTGAACGTGGTGTACAGCAAGCTGCAACAGAACAACACGCAGTTCCCGGAAGTCGTCACCGCGATCCTGTCGTATCTCCCTGACTGGGCCAGAGGATTCCTTGCGGACCACCATCTGGATAACGTGGCACAAATTCAGCAAAAGCTCTCCGATGTTGCATTACAGGGCGGGCAGTACCTCGCCGGCAGTGCATTCCTGATTGGCAAAGGGACATTCGGCTTTGCCATCAGCTTTGGCATCATGCTGTATCTGCTGTTTTTCCTGCTCAAGGACGGGCCGTACCTGGTGCGTCAGATTCTGGATTCTTTACCGCTGACCGATTTCGCCAAACAGCACCTGTTTGCCAAATTTGTCGGTGTCACCCGTGCCACGGTAAAAGGCACAGCGGTGGTCGCGGTGGTTCAGGGCACACTCGGTGGCATTGCTTTTGCCATTGTGGACATCGACGGCAGCGTTCTGTGGGGCGCATTGATGGCGTTTCTCTCACTGGTGCCTGCAGTGGGTTCAGCCATTGTCTGGGTACCCGCGGCAATTTTCCTCTTTGCCACACAGCAGTTGTGGCAAGGACTGTTTATCGTCGGATTCTTCGTCATTATCGTCGGGCTGGTAGACAATATTTTGCGCCCATTGCTGGTGGGCAAAGACACCAAGATGCCCGATTATCTAATTTTGATTTCCACCCTCGGCGGGATGGAGATTTACGGTATTAACGGGTTTGTCATTGGCCCATTGATCGCGGCACTGTTCCTTGCCTGCTGGAATCTGTTATCCGGGCGC
Source organism: Citrobacter sp. wls718 (assembly GCF_005280945.1). Classification (NCBI taxonomy): domain Bacteria; kingdom Pseudomonadati; phylum Pseudomonadota; class Gammaproteobacteria; order Enterobacterales; family Enterobacteriaceae; genus Citrobacter; species Citrobacter sp. wls718. Next base: position 11,766 of record NZ_SZWV01000053.1, on the reverse strand, counting down.
GATCACGAGGGCAACGTGGAGGAGATCGATAAAGACTTTATGGAAGAAGGAAAAAATCCTCCAGATTTATAACGATATGACGATAACAAAGGGCGACCACGGGGTCGCCTTTTTATTGTCACGCAAAATCATACGTTTTCTATAATTTCAATCATGCACATTCATTACTCGTCGCAAAAGGAATAAACAGGTGCGAATAGCCACAATCACCAACTGGGCCTACAGTGCGACGGTATGCCTGACCCTCGCCTCCGGCGTGGTCATGCTAATGGCGTCAAACGCCGATAACACCGAACGACAGGCGGTAGAACAGCGGTATATATTCGATCAGCTGACCGAAGAAGTTGAAATTGACGCCTGGTCACTGTCCGATCTGGCGCGCCTGTATGTGGTCAGTAAAGATCCTGATGCGTTGCAAGCCTACCAACAGAAAGAGACCTCGCTAAAAGCCGTTGAGCACCGATTGACGAAACTGAAGGATACCGGAGCATCAGGGGAAGAATTGGCGCTCCTGCACGAGGGATTGCAAATTGTTGATACGCTACAGAATGAACAACAGACGGCGATCGAAAGCGTCGCGCGCGGAGAGCAGGCGCAGGCTATCGCCCTGCTCTTCGGTAAATCCTATGAGCAGGAGCTCGAACGGACGCAGGATAAAATAGACCATTTCCGCCAGATGCTCGACAGCCGCGCCCGCAACGCCATTGAGGACGCCACGCAGACGTCCCGTACACTGCGCACGCTGTCTGAAGTGATGGTCGGACTGACGGCACTGCTGTTTTTGTTTGTCCTCGGCTTTATTTTAAAACGTCGGGTGCTACGCCCCGTCGTGCGACTGAGCGACGTCGTTCATCGACTGGCCTCGCAGGATTACGCGGTTGAAACACCTAACTTTAACCAGATTGATGAAATCGGCGATATGGCACAGGCCATCCGCATTTTTCGCGAGAACGGCCTGGTACGGCAGCGGCTGGAGAAAGAGCGTGACGCCGACTGGGCGATACGCGAACTGCTGGCACGGATGACTCAGCGCTTACAGGGGTGTGAGAACTTCGCTGACGTTATCAATGTTGCACAACTGTTCGCGCCGAATATTGCTCCCGGCGTCGCCGGACGCCTCTACATTCTTGACCGGGAACCGTGGCAGATGCGCTGCGTCGCTGAGTGGCTTTCTCCGCAGGGAAAAGCGGATGCCTTCCACCCGGACGAATGCTGGGCCGTGCGTCGCGGGCAGAGTCATCCCCCGGTCCACGGCGAGCCGGACATCGCCTGCTACCATCTGCCAGAGTCATGTCAGGCTCACACGCTGTGTGTGCCGTTGATTGCTCAGGGGGAGGCTATCGGCCTGCTCTCATTTCAGAATCTCAGCGATGATACCGCGCCTTCCCGCGCGTATCTGGAACTGATGGCAGAAGCGCTCGGTCTGGCATTAGCCAATCAGCGTCTGCGCGATGCGTTACTGGAAAAAGCACTCTACGACCCGCTGACCGGTCTGCGCAATCGCCATCATCTGGAAGACACTTTGCGCACCCAGATGGGCCAGGCGATACATAATCAGACACCCATCAGTTGCCTGATGATTGATATTGATCACTTCAAAGATGTCAACGATCGGTTCGGCCACGAGGCGGGCGATGGCGTTATCAAGGGCGTTGCCGCGATTATTCAGCGCGCCATACGCGACAGTGGGATGGCGTTCCGCTACGGTGGTGAAGAGTTTTTGGTCCTGCTCAGCGGCATGGGTGAAGAAGAGGCTAACCGCATGGCGACGGACATCTACAACGGCGTGCATGCGCTTACGCTGCGCTTTGGGACGTCGGACATCAGCCATATCGACGTGTCTATTGGCGTTGCCAGCTACCCACAGCACGCCCAAAGCGACAACCTGCTGCGCGCCGCTGACGTGGCCCTGTATCGCGCCAAAGAGTTGGGCCGATCGCGAATCGTGAGCTTCGGTATGCTGCAAGCGAGCTAAACGCGGGCATATCGCGATATGTTATTGCCTGCAAGAGCATAAACCAATACGAAATTGCACGTTGTCATGGCATGGTAGAGCGTGAGATGACCGGAGAACAACAAGAGGACTATACGATGAAGCACATTGATTTTTACATGATAGATGCCTTTACCGACACCACTTTTGGTGGCAATGCCGCCGCAGTGTGTCCTCTTACAGAATGGTTGCCCGATGAGATATTATTAAAAATGTCTCAGCAACATAACCAGTCAGAAACCGCCTTCTTTGTCACCACCGATAGCGGCTTTGAGCTACGTTGGTTTACCACTCAGGGTGAAATCAATTTATGCGGGCATGCCACACTGGCTGCTGCACACGTCATCTTTGAACATCTTGACTACCCGGACACCACAATTCACTTCGAAACCCGATTTATTGGCCCGCTGACCGTGACCCGCAGTGGCGAATGGCTGACGCTTGATTTCCCCGCCTGGAATACCGAATCGGTTATACCGCCGCCTTTACTATTGGAAACGCTGGGTATCACGGAATACAAAGAAGTCCGCGTGGCACGTGATTACATGGTCGTTATGGAGAATCAGCAGCAGATTGCAGCAGTACGCCCGGATATTCACGCCATGCTTCCGCTGGGAAAAATGGTCTGCATTACGGCGCCAGGCGATGGGGAATACGATTTTGTCAGTCGTTTCTTCTGCCCAGGCGAGGCCGTTGCGGAAGACCCTGTCACAGGTTCGGCACATAGCATGCTCATTCCATACTGGGCTGAGAAACTGAACAAAACACAGATGCTGGCACGCCAGGTGTCCGAGCGCGGCGGGGATTTACGCTGCAAGTTAGTGGGCGATCGTGTCCATATTGGTGGTCAAGCCACAACGTATCTGACAGGTAAAGTACAGTTGCGTGAGAACGCGCGATAATAACGGTTGTCACGCCAATCAGCTCGCAGCGTGCATGGCTTTACCTCTTCATCACACCATGATATGTTCATTAAATGAATACAAAACACGATGTAAACAGCGTTAATAACAACCTGTGGTGGCAGCCTTCTTAAAGGCGGCCAGAATGTGTTTTCCCCATTTTAAATAACCGCCGAAAGGCGGTTATTTGCATTTGAAAGACCCCTTTCGGTTTGATGACTAAGGAGTCTGGCATGAACAACAAAACCATTATTCTTACTGGCGATCGCCCAACCGGCCCATTACATCTCGGCCACTTTGTTGGCTCGCTACGCCAGCGTGTTGCCCTGCAACGTGACTATCAACAGTTTGTGCTGGTCGCGGATCTTCAGGGGCTTACCGATAACGGCAGCAATCCGCAAAAGATCCGCAATAACATCCCCGAAGTGCTCGCCGATTATCTTGCCGCAGGGATTGATCCTTCACTCACGACAATTTGCTTGCAGTCTGCTCTACCGGCACTTGCTGAACTGACTGCGCTTTATATGAACATTGTTACCGTGGCGCGCGTAGAGCGTAACCCAACGGTAAAAAATGAAATTATGCAAAAAGGGTTCGCCCGCTCTTTGCCGGTTGGTTTCCTGGTTTACCCGATCAGCCAGGCAGCAGATATTACGGCCTTCAAAGCCAACGTTGTTCCCGTCGGCGACGATCAATTACCGATGCTCGAGCAGACTAACGAAATTGTACATAAGATGAATAGCCTGTTACCGACTCCCGTTTTACAGCATTGTAAGGCAATGCTCAGCGAAACCAGTCGCCTCCCGGGTATCGACGGCAACGCCAAAATGTCGAAATCACTTGGCAATACGTTGCTCCTTTCTGTCAGCGAAGAGGCCATTCATCGCGCGGTCAGCGCCATGTACACCGACCCTCACCATTTAAAAGTGACCGACCCGGGGCAGATAGACGGCAATATAGTGTTCACATATCTGGACGCATTTCACCCGAACAAAGCAAAAATTGCGGAGATGAAAGCGAACTATCAACAAGGCGGGCTGGGGGATAAAACCTGTAAAAATGAGCTGGAGGTGTGTTTACAAGAACTCATTGCCCCCATGCGAGAACGCCGTGCGACCTACATCCAGGATAAGGGCATGTTGATGGCGCTATTGCAAAAAGGGAGCGAGCGGGCGCACGACGTCACGCAGAAAACAGTAAGGGAAGTGAAGTGTGGGCTGGGATTACCCGTTTTCTGACACGCGCAATTTCCCGCTTCTCAGCAGCGCCATCTCTTGCTTGCAGAGCAGCACCACAGCCTGACGTCCCTTGACACGGCGGGATGTCAGAGCCCTTTTCACCGTACGGCGACTCGCGCCAGATTCCAGCATCTGAAAACACATCAGGGAGAGCGTCGGATTATTTTTCATCAAAAATTCACTTGGTTGAGTTAGCCAGTAGCGTTGCGGCAGAAAGCGGACATTTTACGCTAATCCGGGCACGGCTTAAACCCGGTCTACGGGTAGGTCCTGTTGCAGAATTCCCCATGGTGAAACCGAACAAAAAACAACCAGGCTGATATAATTGAAGAGCGGCCATGTGCGTAATCAAGCTAAGGAGGTGCGCAATGGACAAAGCAGATGTGAAATCATTCGATATACCAGATGAGGTTCGCGAGTTTGCGAATGGACGACTGGAACTTCTCAATATCGGCGGAGCCATCGTCGGACGTGCGGTGCTGGAGCCCGGCTGGCGATGGGCGACATCGATCCAGTCGATAGCGGGAACAAAGAGTTGTGAAGCCCCGCATTTTCAATACCACGTAGCCGGGGTGCTGCGGGTAAAAATGGACGATGGCAGTGAATTTGATTGCCGCCCCGGCGATCTGTCACGCATCCCTCCAGGGCACGATGCCTGGGTCGTCGGGGATGAGTCGGTGGTCATTGTTGACTTTCAGGGCATGGTCGACTGGGCCAGACATAAAAATACCGGCTGTAACGACTCGCCATAACAGCAAAAAGCCCCGGATGTTCGCGACATTCGGGACTTACTGGAGTGGTTCTGATTCTCCCCCGCACGCCTGACTTGTGCACCCAAAGGATCGGGTGAATAAAAAACACGCTGCAAAATCAACAAAATATAGTCAACTTGCTTAATTACTCTGCAATCGCGTGAAAACATGCAGAAAAACACAATTTCCCTCTTGCCTCATTCGGTCTGTGCCGCTAATATTCGTCCCCGTTGTCACCTACAACGTTGCGTTCATAGCTCAGTTGGTTAGAGCACCACCTTGACATGGTGGGGGTCGTTGGTTCGAGTCCAATTGAACGCACCATCTTGCGTCCGTAGCTCAGTTGGTTAGAGCACCACCTTGACATGGTGGGGGTCGGTGGTTCGAGTCCACTCGGACGCACCAAATCAATTCCCGTTGATTTGGTGCTTACTCTCTCGTCTTTCTCTACACTTTCATTGTTTCAAAAAAACACTCTTACGTAATTACTATTCGGCCTTCAACAATTGGCTGTGGCTGCCTGCTTTCCTCACCGTCTTACAGGCAACCATCCGTTCAGAAAAACGCCTTAATTCACATCCGCTATACAGACCACGTGACTGCTTTTCCTGGTATTCGTCACTATCCCGTTACTCATATTCAACGTATTTTTACTGCCCAGTTCATCTATCCAGTAAGGTGCGTTGACCCAGTTGCCACCAAAGTTGTACAACGGCCCCCACTCGCTCCACCAGCGTCCGGTTGAAGCCGCTCGCTCGCCGTTGCGGGTCGATTCCTCTGCAGTCGGCCGACGATAGCCATCATCTTGTTTACCACACCAGTCATTATTAAATCCTGTTGGATTGCCGTCAGTGATTAACCACTTCGTGACCGTGAAGGTATAAGCATAAGATCCACCATCATTTTTCGACCGTATGGTAATGGTGGCAGTTTTCTCTGCGCCTTCAGGCCGACGGTTAAACGTCACCACACCCTTATCATCCACGCTTAACCACGAACGATCGTCATGCCAGGAATACTCCCGGTTGCTGGCAGCATTGCCATTCATGCGCAACTGGAAACTGGCACCAACCAATCCGCTGCGAGGAAAACCGCTGTCGGTATCAAACGTGGCGCCATTGACGTGAATAGTCGTGTTCCCAGGGAGGACGTTGCTGCCGCCTGGTGCCACTTGCTCGCTGACCGTACTGACCATTGTCCCCATTACCGTGTCATAGCTTGCTGGCGTGGCTTCCACCACCAGATAGCGATTTACATCCTCTGCAACGGGGGTATAACTTTTTTCCACCGCGCCTGGAATTGCCGTTTTTCTGGCCGTTCCTGCGGCGTTATCCGCACGAAACCACTGAAAACGCGACCGGTCGGGAATCGTCTCATTCCCCTGATAAAGATAGGAAAGTGTGACATCTTCCCCTTCGCGGGGCGCCGGTATCGCTAAATTGACGATCGCCGGGAGCATGTCAGGTATACCGGTTTGCGCGCACACCACTGTCTGTCTGCTGGTGTTTGCCGCCGCGCTACTACGCCCATCGGTAAAAGCATTAATCACCGCATGGTGCGTATCATTGAGCGCGCGTGTCGTCCAGATAGCGTTACGTCCAGCAATGCCATAGGTATGCCGTAAATCGCCTTTAGAATCTTGCCCCACACGATTTGCCCGAGTGTAGGTCACAAACATATCCTGCAGATCGCCCTCATCTGGTAAACGCATGCCGTTGTTCGCACAGTGCATATACGCATCCCCCCAGCGCAGCGCTGGCGAAGCATAATGAAACGCGGCCGACAAGTCTGCTCGCGCGGGTAGCACCGGCGCGTTCGCGTTTGGGCTGACAAAAGGCGCATCCGGTCGGTCGGGATCGGAAGGTTCAATCTCAACCGGCAACACCTTAAACGTCAGGTAGCGTTTATTCTGCGCGGGGCCGGGCGTATAAAGACGCTCATTCGCCCCTGAGATTACCTGCTCGTCGGCCAACCAGCGAAACAGGGTCTCTGATGGACTTTCCTGCAAACCATCAGGATCGTGAAATTGATACGCAATCTCCAGCGTATCTCCCTGAGCCGGATTTAATCCCGGCGCAGAGGTGTTAATCACCTGCAGTTGACCGGCCACGGGCGGGCGTCCTTTTACCGTCGCGGTCTGTGCTGTCACCGCCAGGGCTTCCGTGGCGACAAAAACAACCAGCACACCCGCGGCGCTGCGCAGAGTGAGCGCGACACTATTCAGCTTCATAGCTCTGGCAATCCGAATGAACGGCGATTATACGCAGCAGCGCTTGAACACTTCGCTGCTGCACAATGGGTGACATTAATTCACCTCGATCTGTATCTTACGTTTCTGATCCCCGGCTACCGGTTTGTAAGTCTTACCGTTCGCACCTGGAATATTTTGGTATACGCCAGAACCAATCGCGGTCTCAATCTTCCACTGATAGGTGCCAGCATCACCGGCGCTGCCGTCAGCCAGTTGTACGACGGCGCTAAGTTCAGTATCAACCTGCGGGAAGCCATTCACTGCGCCATCAATCTGTACGGCGATCGGCGTTGATGCAGAAGCCGCTGACAGCTCATTTGACGCAACTGCGATACCGGTATCCGGATCGGTTATCGTTGGGTCAGTATGCGGCGTAACCAACACGGTGATCTTTTTGCCTAAATCACTCGCCGTCACGGTGTAAGTATCACTGGTGGCGCCCGAAATATCTGCCCCATCCGCCTGCCACTGAAAGGTTCTTTGCGATTCTGCATCCCCGTCCGGGTCGCTGAACGCGCCCTGCTGGCTGATGGAAATCACATCGCCAATGTCGAAGACGCCGTTGCTGTTGGTATCAGCAGAAACAATCGTGCTCTGGGTGATAACCGGCACGCGTCCTTTTACGGTATCGGTTGGATCGGACAAGACGGCCAGGGCGGGAAATGACAGGATTAACATCGCGCTACTGGCGGTTAAGGTAAAGTTTTTGCGTTTCATTTGCGTACTCAATAATAAAAAGGGATTAAGGCGTCAGCCGGGAAATTACGGGTTTCAGGGTGATTCTTGTGTTTCCACGCGCAAAGCACGTTTTTGCCATTCGCCAGACACAACATAGATACGGCCCGTCGCCTGTGGAATCGCGGTGAACTGGTTACTGCCTGCAGCGGTTTCCCCCTGCCACTGAAAATGTTCTGGCTGCTCCTCGCAGACAATTTCACCGCACATGACGACAGCGGATAAACGGTCGCCCACCTGCGGATGGGTGGTCAGCGCTTGCCCATTGCGTAGCACTTTCACCGATGATGCAAAGGGGGCAAAATTAACCGACACGTGCTCGCCGCGACGATTAATTAGCGCCACAACCTCGCTGCGTCCCGCAGCAGTGCTCGTCAGGGTCGCTGTTATCACGCCGTTCGCATCGGTCACACCCTGTGCAGAAGCACGTACGCCGTGGCTGGCCTTAAATTTCACCTGCTGCCCCGCCACAGGATTACCAAACGCATCCCTGACGGTCGCGCTGACTTTATTTTCAGCAGTTCCGTTAGCTAATGCGTTGTCCGCTATGATGCGCAGGTCGCCAGGGAAAATGGTGGCGCTGCCTTCATCAGACAGAAAGGTGAGTTCAACCTGCTGGACATGTCCGTTTAACATCACCGACACCACGGATTTTCCGGCGATGCGGTTGGTCACCATGGCCATTGCTTCGCCTTCGCTATTAGTCATCACCGAGGTGGGTACTGCCGCCCCGTTAGTCGCCACGAATCGCACCGCCTGCGCGCTGGCCGGACGCCCATCCGCATGGTGTATGGTGACCTTCACCTGATTCGCCGATCTGCCATTGGCCGGCGCATTGTCTGCCACCACCTGCGTGACGCCCTGCCCGGCCTCACCCACTTTTGGCGTGAGCGTAACGCTCACTGGAGTAACCGCAAAGTGATGGTCATTCACGTTGACAGAAATCTCGGCCACGCCCGCTGTTACGCCAGATAACGACGCTTTATACAGGCCGTTATGGTTATCCTTAGCCTGACTGATAGTCGTGCCCTCCAGAGGACTGGTGAAGGTCACTTTTTGCCCGGTAACCGGGTTGCCCTGCTGATCCCTTAATAAAAAGTGAATAAATGATTCAGCATTGCCATTCGCTTCAATACGTTCAGGGACGACATTCAGTTGAGATTTCGCTGGATCCAGGCTGTCATCATCAACGGCAAAACTCGTTTCAACTTCCTCTGTGCTGCCGTTAAGTTCAACAATCACCGTGACCTCACCCGCGACCCGACTGGTCAACGACACCGAGACCTCACCGTTAGCATCGGTGGTGGCTGCTGGGGGAATATCCGCATGATTGTTCGCGTACAGTCGTACGGTTTCACCCGCAGCTGGCGTCCCATCCGCGTTAAAGGTGGTGACTTTGATGACATTCTCATCTACACCATCCGCCAGCGCATGATCGTCAAGCACCACCACAGCCTCAAGACTGACCGAATTATCATCACGTACCAGCTTGACCACCGTCGGCGCGATAGTGGTCAGAAACCCGTTAACATGCGTCCTTATTTTTGCGTTTCCGGTTGCGGTACCCGTCAATGTGGCGGTATACGTACCATCCTCCCGGTTAGTGACGTTGCCGATCGTCGTTCCGGCGAGGCTACTGGTAAATCGGACGTTTTTTTCTTTCAGTGGGTTCCCGCTGCTGTCGGTTAACTGCAGAACCAGAGTCGATTCCGCGTTACCATTGGCGGATATTCTTCCCGGCGTCGCATTTAAAGAAGATTGCTGCGGGTCGACAGGGTTACCGGTGGAGATGAGGGTAACCGGACGGCGCAAGGTCTTCGCCACGACATTTCCCTGCATAACCTGCACCACGCCTTTCCCGGCATGAACACCGCTCAACTTTGCACGATAGATACCCGGCGCGACTTCACGCACTACTGTGGAGGTGGTATTGGGCACACCGGACACCTGAAACGACACGTTCTTGAGGCCCGTTACCGGCTCGCCCTCGCTGTTATTGGCTTTGTAGGTCATTTCAGCAACATCTTCGCCATCGGCCCGAATCACCGCCGGGTTCACCAGCAACGCCGAGTACATTTCATCGACACCCGAATTCGCCTGGCTATACAATACTTTCGTGCTCTGGCTCAGTTCATGCACCCTGGCCGTCGCCGTTGCCTGACCCGCAACGTGAGAGACCACGCTGTACATCGCCCGCCCTGCCGCATCGCTCATCACATCCTCAGCGGTGATACTGCCGTCGGCGAATGTCATTCCCATGGTGATATTTTTTCCGCTAACCGGTTTGCCGTCATCATCGACCAGGGTTGCGGTCACAGTAACCGGCGTTTTACCATCAGCGGGCGCACCGTTACCGGTGACCTGTAACGCATCGCCAAACGCCAGATTTACGGGTAGAACCTCAATCAGCAAGGTCTGGGCATTACTGGTATTCCCTTCGGTATCCTCTGCCATCGCAACGACGCGATACTGGTTTGCCGTCCCGTCTGAGGATGGCGAGCGTTGGTAAGGAGGCAATGTCAGTGAAAACATATTCACGCTCAGCTCGCGAAACTCTCCGCCAGCCGCCAGAAACGCCGCGTTATCCCAGGTGACCTGCGCCAGCGGGTATTCACTCGTGACATCGGTCGAAATCGTATGCACTGTATATTCAGCGTCCTGAATCGCCTCTTCAGAAAGCGTCAACTGCACAAGATCCTGTGCCTGATATTCCAGAGTGATGACATTATTACGATCAACCAGGCTGTAGCGGCTACCTTCCAGCTCGCGCAGAGAGGCCACTTCATCAGGCGAAAGTTGAGACTCCAGGGTTTCACCCGGTCGCCACGCCAGCTCCATTTGCACGCTGGTGTCTCGCTCATCACCCTTTTCCATACTCTGCTCAATACCCAGCGTCATCAGTGGGAACGGCGTCCAGGTGATACCGGTCGTGAAGGCCCAGGCATTTTTCTCACGTTCGTCTTCGCCAGACAGCCCGACCTCATCGCCAAAATACTGCTCATAGATAAACTTGCCGCCAAGGTGCGGATAGTCAGGCAACCAACCTTGCACTCTGACATCAAAACCGTTCGCCGGGCGTTCGTCATAATTTTCCACGTCTTTCGAGGCCTTCCAGTCAGACAGTCTGAAATACCCGTTGGTAGCAAGTTGAAAATAGTCGCGCCACAGTTCAGCCCCAACGCCAAGGCGACGATGATCGCCACTCAAATCGGCGTCATAAAAGGTATTAAATCCCAGCATCCAGTCATGGCTGAAATGACGTACGCCCACGCCAACGTTCAGCGTATTACGGTCGTCCTGATTCTGATAACCCAGTTGGGTGAATAAGACATTCGTCTGTGTTTCATATACCGGCACCAGCCAATCTACGCTGCTATCATCAAGGGAAAACTGTTCGCCGACATTCAACTGCGCCCGTACCGTGCCAAACTGCCCTAACCAGCCAGTGACTGTTTCATTCGCTTTACTGTTAATTTCCGAACGGACCAGACCGCTGGCCGCTTGTGCCGCATCGCCGTTTTCCAGAATATTCGCCAGGCCCGAAGCACCGCTGGCAAGGCGTTTAACCCCGGTGTCGTTTTCCTGTTCCTGGTGTAGCTTGTCACTCGCGCCTGCCGCCTTATTCCCACCGGAGGCTGGGGCCGGAATATCAAGCTCATCACCCTGACCTAATTGTTCAAACGGTTTGTTAAATGTTCTGAATTGGTTGAAATAGCGCAGTTGGATGGTCGTCAGACCTAAGCGTTCGGCAACGGAATCCGTTGTTTCTTCGGCCTGAAGCACATATACGACAGAAGGTCGTGCAAGTAATTCGCTTTGCCATTGCGACGATTGAGGTTCGCTTGTTATTGTTGCCAGTACCGGCGTCGTAGGTGATGCTGCCAACTTACTGATT
>NZ_SZWV01000054.1:0-1975 GCF_005280945.1 Citrobacter sp. wls718 | reverse complement strand
TGCTTATTCGCACCTTCCTTAGATAATTCTGATAGCACTTTTTCTACTGGGCAGTCTGCAATGTCCGCTTCTCGCTCACAGCGGACCTTCAGCAGCCCATAGCTGTCTGCTATGTGCCAGAAGCGGATGTTACTTCTTGCATATTTCAATTTTCTTCTCCCCACAGCGGTGTATCTCCTAACGCTTTAGCAATAAAATCAACAAAGCTGCGAACCTTGAAAGGAATACGGATCGCGCTGGGATAAACAGCCTGAATAGTAAGTTCAGTCGTCCGGTATGCTGGCAGCAGCTTTATCAGCTTGCCCTGCTTAATATGCTCGCCAAAAACAAAGTTGGGCCCATAAGCAATGCCTGTTCCGGCCAGTACGGATTCAAGAAGCAACTGAATGTTATTGGCAGTCATACGGCATGGGCCTTCAATACTGTGCGGCCTGCCTTGTGCATCATAAATCGTCCAGTCTCCCGCTGAAACCGCCTGGCTGAACGCCAGTCGAGGCGCACGGGAAAGATCATCCGGCGTCTCTGGTGTGCCATGTTTTTTCAAATACTCCGGTGAAGCGCACAAAACCATCCTGCAAGGTGCCAGCCGCCGCGTAACCAGTGTCGGATCCTCAAAACGCCCAACTCGGATGGCAACATCGATTCGATTTTCGAGCAGATCGGCGTATTTATCCTCCAGTACAACGTCCAGACTGACCTCCGGAAATTGCTCCAGGTAGCGTGATACGATCCTACCAAGATGCATTGCACCGAAGGCGACCGGTGCTGCAACGCGAAGCAACCCCTTCGGTGTTTTCTGAACATCACTGGCTTCCCGGTTCGCATCCTCAAGAACCTCAAGAATAACTTTGCAACGTTCATAATACCGCTCACCGGCATCCGTCAGGCTAAGACGGCGTGTTGAACGCTGAAGAAGTCGTACATTTAGATCAGATTCTATAGCGCTGACATGCTTTCCTGCCATTGCAGCCGAAAGCTTAAAACGTCTCGCAGCGGCGGCGAAACTGCCTTCATCCACTGCCGCGATAAAAATCTGCATGCTGGTGAACCTGTCCATAACTTACCACCATTCGATAATCAGAGTATCGGCTGTCGACACAATTACGCTGATTATCATCACTCATGACAGCAATTACCATTACCTTAATGACATGAAGAGGCATGAGACGATGAAAATTAAGGTGAATGGAACGGGTATCCACATTGAGCAACAGGGCAGCGGTGAAATTGCACTGGTATTTTTGCATTATTATGGCGGTTCATCCCGTACATGGGAGAGCGTGATAAGTCAGTTACCTGACCACTACCGCACAGTTGCAATCGACCACCGGGGCTGGGGGGGCTCAGACGCACCTAAATCAGGATACCGAATTGGTGACCTTGCTCGGGATGCCGAAGGGGTTATTTCAGCGCTTGAGCTTAAACGCTACATTCTTATTGGCCATTCGATGGGGGGAAAAGTTGCCCAACTGATGGCGTCGCGTCGGCCTGCAGGTCTTGAAGGCCTGATGCTTATCGCTCCCTCTCCACCTTCACCTATGCGTCTCACGCCTGAGCAGCGCGATACGTTATCCAGCGCATATAACAGCCGCGAATCTGTCGGCTTTGTGATTGATAATGTCCTGACAGCGGGGGCACTAAGTTCTGCTCTGCGTGAACAGGTAATCGAGGACAGTTTGAGGGCCTCATCCGAGGCCAAAGAAGGCTGGCCTAATACGGCTATCGGCGAAGACATTACCCAGGAAGTGGCCTCAATTAATGTCCCTGTGACGGTCATTTCAGGGGAGTTGGATCGTGTAGACCTTCCGGCTACTCTGCAAAGAGAATTGCTGCCCCTTATTTCACATGCATCAATGTATATTATTCCAGACGTCGGACATCTCTTGCCTCTGGAGGCCCCTACAGAGGTCGCCAGCCACCTGTTAAAATTTACAGCCGCCATTGAAGGGGGGATGGATTGGCCCCTATATTTCCA
>NZ_SZWV01000051.1:157802-158588 GCF_005280945.1 Citrobacter sp. wls718 | reverse complement strand
GGAACGATATGCTCCTCTTTCATCTTCATGCCACGATACGAGTAACGCACGCCTTTAATTTCTTCTCGCTTTGCAGGTATACGCCAAAGAGATTTATCGAAGTCGAATTCATCCCAACGCGCAAAACGTAGCTCACTGGAACGCACAAAAGTCAGCAAAGAAAGCTCGACTGCGATCCGTGTCATCACACGGCCACGATATGCCGCAAGACGAGCTAGAAACTCAGGGAACCGGCTAGAGGGTAGCGCTGGATAGTGCCGCGCTTTGGTTGTCGATAACGCACCGGCCATATCACTGGCCGGGTTAGAATCGATGTAATCATTCTGTACGGCATAACGCATGATGCCCGTTACGCGCTGCTGAAGACGCTGAGCGACATCATGCTTACCACTAGCATCAACTTTTTTAATCGGGGCTAACAGGTGGCTGGTTTTGAGCTGGCGAATGTCGGAAGAACCGATATGAGGGAAAATATAAAGCTCAAGATAGCGCAGAACGCGCGATCGATGGTCTTCACTCCATCGCTTGTTACTAGCATGCCATTCACGAGCAATGGTTTCGAAAGTATATGCACCCGAATTCTCGGCCTGAGCTTCTTTCTGTTCGGCTTTTGGGTCAATGCCCAGCACTAACAGCTTTTTAGCTTCATCACGCTTTGCCCTTGCCTGAGCTAGTGTCACCGTAGGCCAAACACCAAAAGCGAGGCGATCCTCTTTTTTGTCTGAGGGGCGTCTGTATTTCATACGCCAGTATTTAGAACCCTTGGCCGAAACCTCGAGATATAAT
>NZ_SZWV01000051.1:155120-157667 GCF_005280945.1 Citrobacter sp. wls718 | reverse complement strand
AATGACATCCGGATTTCAACGGACTACCTCGGACGACTCGGGACGTAAAAGTCGCTGCAAGCATTGATTTTAAAGGGTTTGGTGGACTTTCTCGGATGGTCTTGGAAGTACTAATGGTGCCGAAGGCCGGACTCGAACCGGCACGTATTTCTACGGTTGATTTTGAATCAACTGCGTCTACCGATTTCGCCACTCCGGCACGGAAGGGATGCGGAAAACGTTGTGGATTATACCTGTCGCACGCCACCATGCAAGCGGCAGCGCACGATAGTCGCGCTAAGTGTTGAAAAAAACAGCGTCATTGCGGTTCGATCGCCCACACGCCCTTCTTCCTCCCGCTATTCTCATCTCTAACCTGAATTTTTCCGGAATTTACCTCGCAAAAAAATGCAACGTGACCCGCTCGGTTTACATTTGCTGCTGTTTACTATGAGATGTCGTTACTGAATCCAGTAATAGCAGTTACCAACCGTTCTCAGGACACCGTTATGCGTTTCTATCAGGTTGAACCCACGCTGGAAAACTACTGGCGCGGGATTATCCTCTTTGGCAAGAATGTGGCTTCCTACAAGTTTGCGCTCGCCCATGCCTTGCACGAACTCAAACCTGATGGCAGCGATCTCATCACGCTTGAAGATCTGGCTGTACCGTTCAGCAGCCATTTGTGCCGCCATCTCAGACATGCGCCAAAGCAGATAACCTCACGCAGCAGCCAGTTTATTGCCGCCTGTACGCAATTTAATAACGGCGAGATCACGCGTGATGAACTCACCGCCATCACGGTCCGGCAGGGGTTTAATAACGTGATTGATGCCTTTCACAATGTGAATCAGGGCGAAATTGAAAAACGCTTTTTTATTGATGAGCGTAAAACGCATAAAGGCATCCGGATGACGGATAATTTCTACAATCTGGGTGAGCGCCTGCAATACCGAAACCTTATTTTTGAAACAGATGCGCGCTGGAGCCTCGTCGAACAAGCCTGGGCAATGAATATCTCCAGCCACCTGATTAACGTCGAATATGACGACGATGACCAAATGTTGTTTAGCAGGAACAGTGACCGGCGGGTGGCAATCTCCAGCTGTCGGGACAGCCTGAATGGTTATCAGAAGGGGCGCTGCTTCTACTGTTTTACCCCCATCAGCCTGCAAGCTGGCGATGACACTTTCGCTGATGTTGATCATTTTATCCCGTGGAAAGCTCGGGGACAGGTCGCAAATATCGATGGCGTCTGGAATTTGGTACTCGCCTGCAAAGAATGTAACCGGGGTGGGAAAGGCAAATTTGCCCAACTTCCCTCACCCAGGCTACTTCAGCGTCTTCGGGACAGAAATGAATATTTCATAAACAGCCATCTTCCACTGCGTGAAACATTGATTCGCCAGACGGGCGCGACCCCGACGCTGAGAAACACATTTTTGAACGACAGCTGGAACGAGGCGCTTAAAATACTCTTTCACCAATGGGAACCCCTTGCACAAGGAACGGATACATTCTGATGACTCTCGAATATTACCAGCGCCACGCGCAGGATTTTTTTAGCTCTACGGTTAATGTCGATATGGAATCGCTTTATCTCCCCTTCCTGCGACACCTCCCGCAGAGCGGACGTATTCTGGATGCAGGCTGCGGCTCCGGCCGTGACAGTAAGGCCTTCCTGGAAAAAGGTTATCAAGTCGAAGCATTCGATGCCTCTGCAGAAATGGTTAACCTTGCCAGCCAGCATACCGGACTGTGCGTCAAACAGATGACATTTAACGATATCGCCGACACCGAACGCTATGATGGTATCTGGTGCTGTGCATCGTTGCTGCATGTGAGCGCCGAAGCGTTACCCGGTGTAATGAGCAAACTCGCTCACGCGCTTAAAACCGGGGGGATATGGTATGTCTCGTTCAAATACGGCGAAACAGAAAGAGTGAAAGACGGCCGTCACTTTACCGATCTCACCGAGCAGGGACTGGAAAAGCTGATCGCACCGCTGAGCGATATCACGCTAATCAGCAGTTGGACGACGCTCGATAAGCGTCCTGACCGCGACGAAATGTGGCTCAACACATTGCTGCAGAAAAGGCCCTAATCCCCCCTTCTGCGAAGCACCCTATTTCCCCATGCTCTACACTTCCTGTTCAACACCACACTGAGGGAAACACGATGTCGATGATAAAAAGCTACGCCGCAAAAGAGGCGGGCAGCGAACTCGAACTCTATGAATATGATGCGGGCGAGCTAAAGCCGGAAGATGTCGAAGTACAGGTCGAATACTGCGGTATCTGCCATTCCGATTTGTCGATGATCGACAACGAATGGGGGTTCTCTCAGTATCCGCTGGTTGCCGGGCATGAGGTGATTGGTCGCGTGGCGGCGCTCGGCAGTGCGGCGCAGGATAAAGGCCTGAAGGTCGGCCAGCGCGTCGGCATCGGCTGGACGGCGCGCAGTTGCGGGCACTGCGATGCCTGTATCAGCGGTAATCAGATTAATTGCCTGGAAGGTGCCGTTCCCACGATCCTCAATCGCGGCGGCTTTGCCGAGAAGCTGCGCGCA
>NZ_SZWV01000051.1:154721-154971 GCF_005280945.1 Citrobacter sp. wls718 | reverse complement strand
ATCGGCGGCCTGGGGCATATCGCCATTAAGCTGTTGCACGCGATGGGGTGCGAAGTCACCGCGTTCAGCTCCAACCCAGCGAAAGAACAGGAAGTGCTGGCGATGGGGGCCGATAAAGTGGTTAACAGCCGCGATCCGGAGACACTGAAAGCGCTGGCGGGCCAGTTCGATCTCATTATTAATACGGTTAACGTCGATCTCGACTGGCAGCCCTATTTTGAAGCGCTGGCCTACGGCGGTAATTTCCACA
>NZ_SZWV01000051.1:149319-154689 GCF_005280945.1 Citrobacter sp. wls718 | reverse complement strand
GAAGCCGCTGCCGGTGCCGGCGTTTACTTTAATTGCCGGCGATCGCAGCGTCTCCGGTTCGGCAACCGGCACGCCGTTCGAACTGCGCAAGCTGATGAAGTTTGCCGGGCGCAGCAAGGTATCGCCAATCACCGAGCAGTACCCGATGTCAAAAATCAATGAAGCTATCCAGCACGTGCGCGACGGCAAAGCCCGTTACCGCGTGGTGCTGAAAGCCGATTTCTGATGCGGTGGCTCAGTCCCATAAGGGGCTGAGCTTATTGCCCATGACGAAATGCGAGTACCGCCTGGCGGCACTGTTCCGTCACATGCTCGATGTCATGGTTCACGTCGATGCGGGCAATATCGCGTTCATCTTCCTGCGGGCACTCCAGCGCGTCGAACTGGCTTTTTAGTAATCCCACCGGCATAAAATGCCCTGCCCGACGCTGCATGCGCGCCAGAATAGTCTCGTAATCGCCATCCAGCCACAAAAAATGCACATTCGGGCTGCCCTGGCGCAATATATCGCGATACTGTTTTTTTAATGACGAGCAGACAATAAATCCGGTTTCATTCTTTTTATACAGGCTGTATGACGCGTCATTTAACCGTTCTAACCACGGCAGCCGGTCTTCATCAGTTAATGGAATACCTTCCGACATTTTATCAATATTTTTGGCGGGATGGAGATCGTCACCATCTATGAATTTAGCGGATAATACGGCGGCAACTTTGCTGCCAATGAGTGATTTACCGCTACCAGAAACGCCCATCAAAATATAACTTTCCCCAGCCATCTAAAAAACTCCAGATTCATATTCCATGGCGCGATATTACGCCTTGCTGATGGGGAAATTCACGCTTTTTCAGTACCACGGAGCAGATTTACAAGGCGCATCACGTTATGCGTAACATTGTAGTGTAACAATTTTCCAGCGTGATCTTCATCACAAATAATAACAATTAAAACCGTTTAAATGCTGCCGAGGTTACTACCTGACCAGTGAGGAATTTATGCAAGTCAAAACCCAATCCTGCGTTGTCGCGGGTAAGAAAGCTGTTGCCATTACCGACCAAAATATTGAATGGAATAATAAAGGAACGTTAGTGCAAATTACCCGCGGGGGAATTTGTGGTTCCGATTTACATTATTATCAGGAAGGCAAAGTCGGTAATTTCACCGTTAAAGCACCAATGATTTTAGGCCATGAAGTTATTGGTAAAGTAGTACACAGTGACTCAAAAGAATTACATGAAGGCCAGTCGGTGGCGATTAACCCGTCGAAGCCCTGCGGCCACTGCAAATACTGTCTGCAGCATGAAGAAAATCAGTGTACGGAAATGCGATTTTTTGGCAGCGCCATGTATTTTCCCCATGTCGACGGCGGCTTTACCCGGTTTAAAACCGTCGATACCGCGCAGTGCATCCCCTACCCGCAGCAGGCCGATGAAAAAGTCATGGCCTTTGCCGAACCGCTGGCGGTAGCAATCCATGCCGCGCATGAAGCGGGCGACCTGCAGGGTAAACGCGTGTTTATCTCCGGCGTTGGGCCAATTGGCTGCCTGATCGTCAGCGCAGTGAAAACGCTCGGCGCAGCAGAAATCGTCTGTGCAGACGTCAGCCCGCGTTCGCTTTCGCTGGCGCAACAGATGGGCGCAGACACGCTGATTAATCCGCAACAAGACTCGCTCGACGCGTGGAAAAAAGAGAAAGGCTATTTTGACGTCAGCTTCGAAGTCTCCGGCCATCCTTCCTCAATCACCACCTGTCTGGAAGTCACCCGCGCGAAAGGCGTGATGGTGCAGGTCGGCATGGGCGGCGCGGTACCAGAGTTCCCGATGATGATGCTGATCGGCAAAGAGATCGCGCTTAAAGGCTCGTTCCGCTTTACCACCGAATTCAATACCGCGGTGTCGTGGCTGGCAAATAACGTTATCGATCCGCTGCCGTTACTCAGCGCCGAATTTCCGTTTACCGACCTTGAACAGGCGCTGATCTTCGCCGGGGATAAAACCCAGGCGGCGAAAGTCCAGCTCGTTTTTGAAGACATAAAATAAGGAATAGCATGATGAACGATCTTTTTTCACTGGATGGCAAAAATATTCTGATCACCGGTTCGGCGCAGGGAATTGGTTATTTACTGGCGACCGGGCTGGGCAAATATGGCGCGCAGATCATCGTCAATGACATTACGCCGGAACGCGCAGAAGCCGCCGTGGCAAAACTGCAGCAGGAAGGGATCCGCGCCGTTGCAGCGCCTTTCAATGTTACGCAGAAACAGGATATCGACGCCGCCATTGACCATATTGAAAAAGATATTGGCCCGATTGATGTGTTGGTGAATAACGCCGGTATTCAGCGCCGTCATCCGTTCACCGAGTTCCCGGAACAGGACTGGAACGACGTGATTGCGGTGAACCAGACGGCAGTATTCCTGGTGTCGCAGGCGGTCACTCGTCGCATGGTGGAACGCCAGGCCGGGAAAGTCATCAACATCTGCTCCATGCAGAGCGAACTGGGCCGCGACACCATCACGCCATATGCCGCCTCAAAAGGGGCGGTAAAAATGCTCACCCGTGGGATGTGCGTTGAGCTGGCGCGCCACAATATCCAGGTGAACGGCATCGCGCCGGGCTACTTCAAAACCGAGATGACCAAAGCGCTGGTCGAAGACGAAGCCTTCACCGCCTGGCTGTGCAAACGGACGCCTGCCGCACGTTGGGGCGATCCGCAGGAGCTAATTGGTGCGGCGGTTTTCCTCTCGTCCAAAGCATCTGATTTTGTTAACGGACACCTGCTGTTTGTCGATGGCGGCATGCTGGTCGCCGTCTGATACAACACCACGCAACATCACGCAGCGCCCTGGCGCTGCATTTTTGGCACACCACTCTACATAATTTATAAGAGAAAAGATTATGCCATTAATTATTATTGCGGCAGGCGTCGCGCTGCTCCTGGTCCTGATGATTGGCTTTAAAGTTAACGGCTTTATTGCTCTGGTCCTGGTAGCGGCGGTCGTCGGTTTTGCCGAAGGGATGGATGCCCAGGCCGTTCTGCACTCAATACAAAATGGGATCGGCGGGACGCTCGGCGGGCTGGCGATGATCCTCGGGTTCGGCGCCATGCTCGGAAAGCTAATCTCCGATACCGGCGCAGCCCAGCGCATCGCCACTACGCTGATTGGTACGTTCGGTAAAAAACGCGTGCAGTGGGCGCTGGTCATTACCGGGCTGGTCGTCGGTCTGGCGATGTTCTTCGAAGTCGGTTTTGTTCTGCTGCTGCCGCTGGTGTTTACGGTGGTGGCCTCATCCGGACTGCCGCTGCTGTACGTCGGCGTGCCGATGGTGGCGGCGCTGTCCGTGACCCACTGTTTTCTGCCGCCTCATCCGGGACCAACGGCGATTGCCACGATCTTCGAGGCCAACCTTGGCACCACGCTGCTGTACGGCTTTATCATTACTATCCCGACGGTGATTGTCGCCGGGCCGCTGTTCTCCAAGCTGCTGACCCGCTTTGAGAAAGCGCCGCCGGAAGGCTTATTTAACCCTCACTTGTTCACCGAAGAAGAGATGCCGTCGTTCTGGAACAGTATCTTTGCCGCGGTTATCCCGGTCATACTGATGGCGGTCGCCGCAGTGTGCGAAATTACGCTACCGAAGACCAACAGCGTGCGGGTGTTCTTTGAGTTTATCGGTAACCCTGCTGTCGCCTTGTTTATTGCCATCGTCCTCGCCATTTTCACCCTTGGCCGTCGTAACGGACGTACGATCGAGCAAATAATGGATATCATTGGCGACTCTATCGGCGCCATCGCCATGATTGTGTTTATCATCGCCGGCGGTGGGGCGTTTAAGCAGGTGTTGGTCGACAGCGGCGTGGGCCAGTATATTTCGCACCTGATGACCGGTACCTCACTCTCTCCGCTGTTGATGTGCTGGACGGTCGCGGCGTTGCTGCGCATCGCGCTCGGTTCAGCCACCGTGGCGGCGATTACTACCGCGGGCGTGGTGCTGCCGATTATTAACGTCACCCATGCCGATCCGGCGCTGATGGTGCTGGCAACCGGTGCGGGCAGCGTGATTGCTTCCCACGTTAACGATCCGGGATTCTGGCTGTTTAAAGGCTATTTTAATCTCAGCGTCGGCGAAACGTTGCGCACCTGGACAGTCATGGAAACGTTGATTTCCATTATGGGACTCCTTGGGGTTCTGGCGCTTAACGCCATTCTGCATTAGTTCGGCATTACCGGGGAGCACAAGCCAGCGCTCCCCGGCTCAGGAGAGAAGATGAGGAACCACAGAATTTCTTTGCAAGATATCGCCACCCTGGCGGGTGTGACCAAAATGACGGTGAGTCGCTACATCCGCTCGCCGAAAAAAGTCGCAAAGGAAACCGGCGAGCGCATCGCGCAGATAATGGAGGAGATTAACTACATCCCCAACCGCGCGCCGGCAATGCTGTTGAACGCGCAAAGCTATACGCTCGGCGTGCTGATCCCCTCGTTTCAAAACCAGCTGTTTGCCGACATTCTGGCGGGGATTGAATCCGTGACCTCGGACCATAACTATCAAACGCTGATCGCCAACTACAATTACGATCGGGAGTCCGAGGAAGAATCGGTTATCAACCTGCTGTCGTACAACATCGACGGCATTATTCTTTCCGAGAAATATCACACTTTACGTACCGTGAAGTTTCTGCGTTCAGCGACTATTCCGGTGGTTGAGCTGATGGATATCCAGGGCGATCGTCTGGATATGGAGGTGGGATTCGATAACCGCCAGGCGGCGTTTGATATGGTCAGCACCATGCTGGATAAACGCCCGCGCCACAAAATCCTGTATCTGGGTTCGAAAGACGACGTCCGTGACGAGCAGCGCTATCGCGGCTATTGCGATGCCATGACTCGCCAGGGTCTGGAACCACTGCGCGTGAATCCGCGCGCCATCTCCTCCATCCATCTCGGTACCCAGATGATGCGTGACGCGCTGGCTGCGCACCCGGATGTAGACGGCGTGTTCTGTACCAACGACGATATTGCGATGGGCGCGCTGCTGCTGTGCCGCGAGCGCGATCTGGCTGTGCCGGAGCAGATCTCGATTGCCGGATTCCACGGGCTGGAAATGGGCAGGCAGATGATCCCAAGCCTCGCGAGCGTGATCACCCCACGTTTCGACATTGGTCGCATGGCGGCGCAGATGTTGCTCAGTAAAATCAAGAACAACGACCATAACCACAACACCGTAGATTTGGGATATCAGATTTATCACGGCAATACGCTTTAAGTCATTTTCTCTCCCCTGCGCATATTCTCTTTCATCGACATTGCCTATACTCCAGGCAGGATAAATGGAGGAAATCTCAATGAGCGCACCCCTGTTAATTGC
>NZ_SZWV01000051.1:148942-149248 GCF_005280945.1 Citrobacter sp. wls718 | reverse complement strand
CACGGGCTGATTACCGGCGCGACCGGGACCGGTAAAACCGTCACCTTGCAGAAGCTGGCCGAATCGCTGTCGGAGATCGGCGTGCCGGTGTTTATGGCCGATGTTAAAGGCGACTTAACCGGCGTGGCGCAGGCAGGACAGGCGTCTGAAAAGCTGCTGACCCGCCTGAACAACATCGGTATTACCGACTGGCAGCCGCATGATAATCCGGTCACGGTGTGGGATATCTTCGGTGAGAAAGGTCACCCGGTGCGCGCCACGGTATCGGATCTCGGCCCGCTGCTGCTGGCCCGCCTGCTGAACCTG